>NZ_JAMYKV010000027.1:0-88069 GCF_040317535.1 Mesorhizobium sp. M1409 | reverse complement strand
CGCGCCACTCTACGAGGCCTATGCCGGTACATTGCAGAGCTTCAACCAACTGAGCACATTGCAGCAGCGGCTCGGCAACCGCTCACGGACCATCGAAGCGCAAGGCGCCGACGGGGTCTCCGATGATGTGAAGGCGGAGGCCGGCATAGGGTTGTGGGGCAGGATCGAAGGCACCAGCGGCTCCTACGATCCGCAAAGCTCCGCCACCGCAACGACTTACGACACCTCGACCTGGAGGCTGCAGACCGGCGCCGACATGCTTTTGTCCGACAGCGCGGCCGGTCGGCTCATCGGCGGCGTTGCCTTCCAGTATGGCACGGTGTCCGCCGATGTGTCGTCGGTGTTCGGCAGCGGGTCGATCGATACGACCGGCACCGGCGTTTCCGGCTCGCTGACCTGGTACGGCGCGGAGGGCTTCTACCTCGACGGCCAAGCACAGGTGATCTGGTACGACAGCAATCTCGACTCGGCGACCGCCGGACAGCGGCTCGCCGACGGCAACAACAGCGTCGGCTACGCGCTCGGCGTCGAAGCGGGCAGGCGCATCATGCTCGACCCGAGCTGGTCGCTGACGCCACAAGCTCAATTGGCCTGGTCCTCCGTCGACATGGATGCCTTCACCGATACCTTCGGCGCAAGGGTTACCCCCGGATCCAACGACAGCCTGCTCGGCCGCCTCGGCCTCTCGCTCGACCACCAGACGCAGTGGCAGGACCGCACGGGCCGCGCCGGCCACATGAACCTCTACGGCATCGCCAACCTCTATTACGACTTCGGCGATGGCTCGTCGGTCGACCTCGCCGGCAGCAGCCTTTCGAGCCGCAACGAGCAGCTCTGGGGCGGCATCGGCATCGGCGGCACCATCAACTGGGCCGACGACAGGTTCTCGGTGTTTGGCGAAGCCGTCGCCCGAACGGGCCTGGAAGACTTCGGTGATAGTCACGCGCTGACCGGCTCGCTGGGCTTCCGCGTCAAGTGGTGAGTGATGCTGCCCTGTCCGACAGCACGGCACGTCCATCGAACCGTGCTGCCTTGATCAAGAAGGCAAGTCCATCAGCCGGCGGGTTTGTACGCGCCGGCGGCCTTGTTGGCGGCCGCGAGCACTGCCTTCATGTCGAGCTCTTCCAGTACGACCATGTCGGTCAGCGAGCCGCTCGCTCGCACCGCGAGGGACATGCCAATCCCGGCTGACTGGTCCGGCACCTCGCCATTGACGACGACGTCATAGATGCCGCGCGTGAACATCATGCTGGTCACCTTGCCGCCAACGCTTTCAAAAAGCGCCTTGACCGCGGCTTGCCTGTCCGAGCCTTGCATCAATCCTTTGGCGGCATGAGGCGCATAGTTTGCTAAAATAGTCACTTTCATGGGTATTTCCTCCAAATGTCACTGTCTCGTGGCTGCTCCATAATTCGAGCGGCACGGAGTGATTTTTTCGGTAACGAACGCAGGCGCCCTTGGACGCGTTGGCGGCCGAGGGCCCGCTGCCCGTGAAATATGCGCCTTAGCTAATATAATGACAATACTAGACAGGCCGATAGCAGCCACCGGGATTGCGGAGGTGATCGGCTGGATCTCGGCTCAGCCAATGGCATCGAGCTCGGGCCGGAAAGTGGCGGCGGCGCCGCAGCTTCACATCGGGCGTTTGGGCTCGCTCTTTGATGGCGTCGCCGTGTTGGAATCAGATTTCTTGTGCTTGTCGGCGGCAATCCTGCGGATGCGGTCGAAGCGGCTTTCCTCGGTTTTTTCGGTCGTGACGACCGTCTCTGGCTTCCGCACGAACGTGATCATGGATCCGTCTCCTGGGCTAGAGGCCTGCACGCCGGGAGAAAACACCCCCGGCGGTAGCTATCCAGGCTCCATTGAAGAGCCGGGGTGGCTGATTCAGGTCAGGTCTGAAAGGTGGCTTTTATGAAGCCACCTTCGCAGGCCGACTGAATCTTTAGTAGCCGCCCATGCCGCCGCCGCCACCGCCTGCCGGGGCAGCTTCTTTCGGCGGAATGTCGGTGATCATCGCTTCGGCGGTGATCAGAAGGGCCGCGATCGAGCCGGCATCCTGCAGCGCGGTGCGCACCACTTTCGCCGGATCGACGATGCCTGCCTTGATCATGTCGACATAGACCTCGTTCTGGGCGTCGAAGCCCTGATTGTGGTCCTTGCTGTCGGTGAGCTTGCCGACGACGATCGAGCCTTCGACGCCGGAATTCTCGGCGATCTGGCGGATCGGCGCTTCGAGCGCCCGAAGCACGATCGAGATGCCCGCGGTGACATCGGCGTTGGCGCCATTCAAGCCGGCCAGTGCCGACCTGGCACGCAGCAGCGCCACGCCTCCGCCAGGCACGATGCCTTCTTCAACCGCGGCGCGCGTTGCGTTCAGCGCGTCGTCGATGCGGTCCTTCTTTTCCTTGACTTCCGACTCGGTGGCGCCGCCGACGCGGATGACGGCAACGCCGCCGGAGAGCTTGGCCAGCCGCTCCTGCAGCTTTTCCTTGTCGTAGTCGGAGGTCGTCTCCTCGATCTGGCCCTTGATCTGGGCGACGCGCGCCTGGATGGTCGCCTTGGTGCCGGCGCCGTCGATGATCGTGGTGGTGTCCTTCTCGATCAGCACGCGCTTGGCACGGCCGAGCATTTCGATGGTGACGTTTTCGAGCTTGATGCCGAGGTCCTCGGAGATCATCTGGCCCGATGTCAGCACGGCGATATCTTCCAGCATCGCCTTGCGGCGATCACCGAAGCCCGGCGCCTTGACGGCCGCGACCTTGAGGCCGCCACGCAATTTGTTGACGACCAGCGTGGCGAGAGCCTCGCCTTCGACGTCCTCGGAGATGATCAGCAGCGGCCTGCCGCTCTGCACCACCGCTTCGAGGATCGGCAGCATCGCCTGCAGATTGCCGAGCTTCTTCTCGTGGATGAGAATGTAGGGCTCTTCCAGCTCGACGCGCATCTTGTCGGCATTGGTGACGAAATAGGGCGAGAGATAACCACGGTCGAACTGCATGCCTTCGACGACGTCGAGCTCGGTGTCGGCGGTCTTGGCTTCCTCGACGGTGATGACGCCGTCATTGCCGACCTTGTCCATCGCCTTGGCGATCATCTCGCCGACGCTGGCATCGCCATTGGCGGCGATGGTGCCGACCTGTGCGATCTCGGCCGACGACTTGACCTTCTTGGCGCGCGCCTGGATTTCCTTGACCACGGCGGAAACCGCCTGGTCGATGCCGCGCTTGAGGTCCATCGGGTTCATGCCGGCGGCGACCAGCTTGGCGCCTTCGCGCAGGATCGAGGCGGCCAGCACCGTGGCGGTGGTGGTGCCGTCACCGGCCAGGTCGTTGGTCTTCGAGGCCACTTCGCGCACCATCTGCGCGCCCATGTTCTCGAACTTGTCGGCAAGCTCGATTTCCTTGGCGACGGTGACGCCGTCCTTGGTGATGCGCGGCGCGCCATAGGCCTTGTCGATGATGACGTTGCGCCCCTTGGGGCCGAGCGTGACCTTCACCGCATTGGTGAGGATTTCGACGCCGCGCAGCATGCGGTCGCGCGCATCGGTGGAGAATTTGATTTCCTTGGCAGACATAATTTTTATCCAGTTCGGTTGAGAACGGCAGAGCCCTGCCCTCCATGATCAATGCTCGGAGCGCACCCCGAAGGATGCATGGCGCTCCAGTCAGGCGGCCTTCTTGGCCTCGACGGCCTTCTCGATGACGCCCATGATGTCGGCTTCCTTCATGATCAGAAGGTCCTCGCCGTCGATCTTGACCTCGGTGCCCGACCATTTGCCGAACAGGATGAAGTCGCCGGCCTTGACGTCGAGCGGAACAAGCGCGCCATTTTCATCGCGTGCGCCAGGTCCAACGGCGATGACTTCGCCTTCCTGCGGCTTTTCCTTGGCATTGTCGGGGATGATGATACCGCCTTTGGATTTGATATCGCCTTCGGCGCGACGAATGACGACGCGGTCGTGGAGTGGCCGAAATTTCATGGGAACTTTCTTTCTGGGGCCGGCACAGGCGGCCACGCCCCCTTTCTATAAACGCATTGGCACTCGATAGATAGGAGTGCCAAAAATTATTCGCACCCGAAATTAAATATTCAAAAGTATTATTTCGGCAGCTGGTTTCGTGATATCCGCAGAGTGTCAAATAATTCAAAAGATTGAATTTTGCCGATCGAGTGCCTATTTATCGGACGAGTTCACTTTCACGATTTCAGGTACAAGGGAGATTTCTTCGATGGCCGAAGGCAATCAGACGATCATGGAAAAAGCCGAAGCCCGCTTTGTCGACAAGCAGAAAAAGACAGCGGAGAAAAACAAGGCAACCGCCGAATACATGTCCGAAGCGAGGGCGCGGGAGATCAAGACGGCAAGGCTGAGGGAGTTGCGGCTGGCCAAGGAAGAGGCCGACCGCGTCGCCGAGGCCCTCAATCCGACGCCGAAGAAGAAGCGGGTGACCAAGAAAGCCACGGAGGCCAAGACATGAGTCTCACCTTCCCCAACCGCAGCCGCAGCTATGACGAGGCCGGCCAGCGTATCCGTTTCGTCGGACATGACGGCATGTTCCAGATCTCCTTCTCCGTCGCCGCCGACGCCATGGCCAAGATGCGGCCGGGAGCCGCGGCCGATGAAGCCGGCTACCTCGCCACATTCGACACCGAGAGCAACACCATCCGCGAGGTGGCATCGAAGGCCTACGGCCGCACCCACAAGAGCATGTATGTGCTGACGGCGGCCGATTTCGGCTGATCAGCCTCACGGGAATCCTCGATTTGAGGTGCGGCGGGCTTCTTGCGGCGGCGAAATGCTGTCCTGACGCAATGGCCGCTACGGATCAGGGCTTGCGCTCGGCCCGCTCGCGGCGTTTGACGTCGCGGACATTCATCTGCATGACCATGTCCTCGGCCTCACGCGGGCCCATTCCGACCATCACCTTTTGCCGGACAACGGCAGGCTGGCCGGTGAAGACGTCGATGATGCTCCAGCTCTGGGGAAGCTCCATGCGCAGCGTGTAGCGGTTGGCCATCCCGATCAGCCCTGCATCATGAAAAACACGGCGCCCAGGATCAGCACCGTCCAGGCAATGACCGACAGTTTCAGCACCATGCCGCCATGCGCGGCCAGAAGCTCCCGCAGGCGCGGCACGACACCCGCCGGCCGGGCCGGCGCCGCCGCGAAGGCGACAGGAGCCTTGAGGCCAAGTTTTCCAAAGACAGGCAGCAGCGACGGTTCACGCACGAAAATGACCTCGAATGTCGGGAAGAGCGGAGCAAAGGATGCTCACGCCCCTTCCATAGCACTCTTTTCGCGAGCGCTGTGCATGCCAAGTGAAAAATAGGCGCCAACGACTGCATCGGTGGAAGAGGCGCAGGCCCGGTCGGCGAAGCTGTACGGCAACAACCGCCAGCCCTCAGGCCGCGGCGCTGCGGCCTCTCACGCCGGCCTCGACCTTGAAGATGCGGAACGTGTTGCGCCCTGCCGCCTTGGCGGCATAGAGCGCGGTGTCGGCCTGCGTGAACAGATCGCCGGACGCGCCTGCTTCGATGAAGGCGATGCCGACCGAGGCGCCGAGCCCGAGCGATTGGCCGCAGGCCGCGACCGGCTTGCCCATCGCCTCGATGATGCGACGCGCCAGGCTGGAGACAGCACCGCGGTCGAGATGCGGTCCAAGCAGCACCGCGAACTCGTCGCCGCCGACGCGCGCCACCAGATCGGCCTCGCCGCAGCCGGCGGCAAGCCGCTTCGCCGCCTCCTTCAGGCACTCGTCGCCGACGACGTGGCCGAACGTATCGTTGACGGCCTTGAAGCCGTCGAGATCGACCAGGAGCAGCGCGCCGAGCGGGCGGCCCTCGTCTGCATGCGCCAGCCGCGCCTGGAAGCGGCAGCGGTTGGCCAGCCCGGTCATGACGTCATATTCGGCGAGATAGCGCATCCGGTCCGACAGGATCTTCTCCTCGGTGATGTCCTGCTTCATGCCGAAGATGCGCACGGGAACGCCCGCCTCGCACTCGACGGTCGCGGTGATGCGGATCCAGCGGCTGCGGCCGGCGAAAGTGGTGATCTCGGCATCGAGATTGAAACCGCTGCGCTCGGCGATCGCGCGGCCGCGCATCGTCTCCAGCGCCTTGCGCGACTCCGCCGGGTAGCATTTGATGATCTCCGAGCGATCGAGCACTGCGCCACGCGGCAGGTCGAACAGGTCATAGACCACGTCGGTCCATGCCAGCTGCTCGTCGGGCAGGCTGCATTCCCACACGCCGAGGCGCGCTGCGACCGAGGCGCGGTCGAAGATCTTGCGGCTGTGCGCCAACGAGAGCTCCTGCCTGGCGATCAGTGCCGCCTGCGCGGCGAGCTCCGCCTTGAGCCGAGCGATGGTGGCGACGGCGCGGTGTCGTTCGTCGGAACTGTCGTGCCCCGCGCGCCTGCCGGGCTGCGCGGCCCGCGCCGGGCCTTTCGGACTGTAGGGCGTATCGGACATGGCGAGGCTCTGCTGTCTTGGCGGGAGACCACCATGGCGCGCAAGCGATTAACACTTCGCTGATGATGGGCTGCTTCGCCGGAACCGGACTGCGTATCCGCCGACAATTTTGGACGAGCCCATCAATCGTTGAAGTTGGCGCCGCCCCTCACCCGCCTGCCGGGCGTTCGGGCGATGGGGCAAATGCCAGAACCTGACGCGATTGCCCTGACCCAAACCACTTTTCCCCTTGAACGACCTCCCGATCTGGCCTAGCCTTGACTTGAGAAAAGGTTTTTCCAAACAGTTCCGATCAGGCTTGGCCATGTGCCGGGTCTTTTTCGGGCCTTAAGAGAAAACCTTTTCCCAGCTTAAGGATTCTCGGCGCGATGGCATCGGACGATCTGCCTGTTCCGGTCTTTTCCAAGCCAGTCACCCTGCGTGACGTGGCGGCTGAAGCCGGCGTCAGCGTCGCCACCGCCTCGAAGGCGCTCAACGACCAGGGACGAATGACCGGCGAGACGCGCGAGCGCATTCGCGAGACGGCCCGGCGTCTCGGCTTCCGGCCCAACAGCCTGGCGCAGAGCCTGCTCCGGCGGCGCAGCTTCACCGTCGGCCTGCTCACCAACGACACCTATGGCCGCTTCTCGCTGCCACTGATGTCGGGCATTTCGGACGCGCTGGTCGACAATGGCGTCTCGGTGTTCCTGTGCAATGTCGAGGAGGATCCGCGGCTGGGCCAGATGCATGTCGACGCCATGCTCGACAAGCGCGTCGACGGCATCATCGCCACCGGCAAGCGCATTGATCGCCATTTGCCTGTCGACCTCTCCAATCTGCGCGTCCCGGTGATCTATGCCTTCACGCAGCCCGATCCAGACGCCATCGCCTTTGTTTCCGACGATTCCGACGGCGCCCGGCTGGCGGTCGAGCATTTGTGCCGGCTGGGCTGGAAGCGCATCGCCCATGTCACCGGCCCGGCGAGTTTTGCCGTGGTGCACGCCAGGGCGCGGGCTTACCGCGACGTGCTCATCGAAAACGGCCTGCCGGTCACCGAGCCGCTGCTCGGTTCCTGGTCGGAAGCCTGGGGTCACGAGGCGGTGGCGCACCTGTTCGACGGCGGGAAAGAAAAGCCGGACGCCCTCTTCTGCGGCAACGACCAGATCGCGCGCGGCGTCATCGATGCCTTGCGCGAGCGAGGCCTGAGCGTTCCGGGCGATGTCGGCGTCATCGGTTTCGACAATTGGGAGATCGTGGCCGAGGCGACGCGCCCGCCGCTGACCTCCGTCGACATGAATCTCGTCGCACTCGGGCGCGAAGCCGGATTGACCCTGCTTTCGCTGGTCGGCGGCAAGCCCGCCGCGCCGGGCATTCGAAAACTGCCGTGCCGGCTGGTGGTGCGGCAGTCATGCGGTCATCCGCTGGATGGCTGAAAACCAAGCGCCGCGCAATCGGCGCCAAGCCGCGGAGCGCGGCCAAACCTGGAGGAGGAGAACATGAGGAACCTGATTGCCAAACTGGCCCTGGCCGCTGCCGTTCTGGGTAGCGGTCTCGGCACTGCCGCCGCCGAGACGGCCAACATCTGGGTGCGCGCCGACGGCTCGAATTTCATGCCGAGGATCGTCGACGCCTACAACAAGGCGCACACCAACCAGGTCAAGCTGGACATCATCCCCAATGCCGAGATCATCCCGAAATATGGTGCCGCGGCCGCCGGCGGCACGGCGCCCGACGCGCTATCGCTCGACCTGATCTACACGCCGTCCTTCGCCGCCGCCGGCCAGCTGGAGGACATCACCGACTGGGCCAAGTCCCTGCCCTATTTCGCCAGCCTGTCGCCGGCGCATGTGAAGACCGGCACATACAAGGATCACATTTACGGCCTGCCCTTCTCGGCCGACGCCTCGGTGCTGATCTGGAACAAGAAACTGTTCAAGCAGGCCGGGCTCGACCCTGAAAAAGGCCCGGCCAACTGGGCCGAGATCGCGACCGACGCAGAGAAGGTCAACGCGCTCGGCGGCAACATCAAGGGCTTCTACTTCTCGGGCAATTGCGGCGGCTGCAACATCTTCACCTTCACGCCGCTGATCTGGGCGTCGGGCGGCGACATCCTGTCGGAGGACGGCTCGAAGGCGACGCTGGACAGCCCACAATTGCGCGGCGCCATCGATCTCTACCGCTCGATGGTCAAGAAGGACCTGGTGCCGGCAGGCGCGCAGACCGATACCGGCGCCAACTTCTTTGCTGCCTTCGCCGCCGGCAATATCGGCATCTCGCCGTCCGGCGCCTTCGCCATCGGCGCGCTCAACACCCAGTATCCCGATATCGACTACGGCGTCACCTTCCTGCCGGGCAAGGATAGCGGCTGGTCGTCCTTTGCCGGCGGCGACAATTTCGTCGTCACCAAGGGCACAACGAAACTGCCCGTGGTGAAGGAGTTCCTCGATTTCGCCTACTCGCTCGAGGGCCAGACGATCCTCGCCAAATACGGCAGCCTGCCGGTGCGCGGCGACATCGCGAAGGATGCGCTGAAGGATCTCGATCCGCGCTACCAGATCGCCGCCGAGGCCATGGCCAAGGGCCGCACGCCCTATTCGGTGGTGTTCAACGACCTGATCAACTCCGCCAACGGGCCGTGGACGCAGATGATCAACGAGGTCTTCTTCGGCGACGATGTCGACGGCGCGATCGCCAATGCGCAGGAGACGATGCAGTCGATCATCGACCAGGCGCCGCAGAAATAAGCGGCGTCTGCCGGCCGCCCGCCTGTCTCCCTGGGCGGGTGGCCGCCCCACCTCCCCCTTGAGGGGAGGTCGGACCGCAGGTCCGGGTGGGGTCGCCTCGGAAGTGCTCGACGTTTTTCTTGATGTCGGCGCGCTTCGCAGAAGACCCCACCCCGGCCTTCGGCCGGACCCTCCCCTCGAGGGGGAGGGGGACGCAGTGCCAACGGATGAGCAGCCATGACCGTCATCACCGCAGCAACCACCGCCCCGCCCCGCGCCCGCAAACTCGCCGGCCGCCGGCAGTGGATCGGCCTGCTCTATGTCGCGCCGGCTGTCGCGCTGGTCGTCGTCTTCTTCCTCATCCCGCTCGGCATGACGGCATGGATGTCGCTGCACAACTGGCCGCTCATGGGCGAGCACAGCTACATCGGCCTGGGCAACTATGTCGCCATTCTGCGCGACACAAGGTTCTGGAATGCGCTGCGCTTCACCGCCTACTATACCGTGATCGTCACCATCGCGATCTTCGTGGTGGCGTTTCCGCTGGCGCTGTTCGTCGAACGGCCGCGTCCGCTGACCAATCTCTACCGGACCATGTTCTTCATGCCGGCGGTTGTCGGTTTCGCCTCGGCCAGCCTGCTTTGGTCATGGCTCTTGAATGTCGATTCCGGCCTGTTCAGCCCGGCTGCCTACGATCTCGGCCTGATCGACAAGAAATTCAACCTGCTGGCCACCTTCCAGCCGGCCTTCTGGTCGATCATCGCCATGGTCGTCTGGAAGGTTGCCGGCTTCACCATGATCATCCTGATGGCCGGCCTGCAATCGATCCCGCAGGACCTGCAGGAGGCGGCCGTCATCGACGGCGCCGGGCCGTTCGCCAGGTTCCGGGCGATCACTTTGCCGCTGATGCGCCGCACGCTGGCGCTCGCGCTGATATTGTCTGTCGCCGGCTCGATCCTCGCCTTCGACCAGTTCTACATCATCCTGCGCGGCGGCCCGCGCAACCAGACGCTGACGGCGGTCTACTGGATCTTCAACCAGTCCTTCGTCTCGTTCAAGCTCGGCTATGGTGCCGCGCTCTCGATGGTGCTGCTCGTCGTCCTGGTGGCGCTTAGCCTCGTCCAGCTGTGGCTGCTGCGCAAGCCGGAGGGGCTCGACTGATGGCGCAGGCCGCTTCCCGCAACCGCCGGCTCCTGGCTCGCATCGGCGAGCATTCGACCGGCATCATCGCCTCGGTGCTGTTTGCGGCGCCGATCGTCTGGGCGGTGCTGTCGGCGTTCAAGCCGGCGGCCGAAGCACGCCTGCCGCCGCTGCCGCCCTGGCCAACCTCAGGCTTCTCGCTGGAGAATTACGCCACGCTCAACAGCTTCGGCGACGGGCTCTGGGTCTCGGCGCAAAACAGCATCTACGTCTCGGTGATGACCGTGCTGCTGTCGGTCGCCGTCAGCGTGCTGGCCGGTTACGGTTTTTCGCGGTTTCGGTTTCCGTTCAAGGACCTGTTCTTCATCCTCATCCTGTCGACGATCATGATCCCGTTCCAGTCGATCCTGACGCCCATCTTCCTGGTGCTGACCAAGCTTGGCCTGCACAACACGCTGACCGGCCTGGTCGGCGTCTATGTGACGCTGCAACTGCCGTTCTCGATCTTCATGATGCGCAACGCCTTCGACGCCGTGCCGCGCGAGATCGAGGAAGCCGCCCGCATGGACGGCGCCGGCAATGTCACCATGCTTTTGAAGGTGATGCTGCCGCTGGTTTGGCCGGGCGTCGTCACCATCGCGCTGTTTGCCTTCCTCGGCGCCTGGAACGAATTCCTGGCAGCACTGGTGCTGATGACCGACCAGTCCAAGTTCACGCTGCCGGTGATGATGACGGCACTGCAGTCGGGCCGCTTCGGCGCCATCGACTGGGGTGCGGTGCAGGCGGGCGTCACCGTGATGATGGTGCCCTGCCTCATCCTGTTCCTGGTCCTGCAGCGCTTCTACATCCGCGGCCTGATGGCCGGGGCCGTGAAATAGACCGACCGAATGGAGTAAGTTCATGACCGCATCGCCATCCGCAAAAACCGGGAAACCAAAGCTCGCCTTCCGCCCGCTGCCGGTGCCGCAGGTCGACGTGCACGGCTTCTGGGGCGACCGCGCCGACGCGGTGGCCACGCGCACCGCCGATATCCTCTACGACCGCTGCGTCGAGGCCCGGATGCTGGAGCAGATCGACCCGGACCGGCCCTCGCCAGGCGTCGTCATTCCTTTCCACTCGCCCTCGCCCGACGAGGCCGACCGCCAGGGCGCGGAATTCACGGGATCGACGGTGACCACGCAGATGTTCTGGGATTCCGATCTCGGCAAGACGATCGAGACCGCGGCCTATTCGCTCTACCGGCGCAAGAACCCCGAACTGGAGAAGAAGATCGATGCCGTCATCGACATGTACGGCAAGCTGCAGCAAGAGGACGGCTATCTCTCCAGCTGGTACCAGCGCATCCAGCCGGGCAAGCGCTGGACCAATCTGCGCGACTGCCATGAGCTCTATTGCGCCGGCCATCTGATCGAGGGCGCGGTCGCCTATTACCAGGCGACGGGAAAACGCAAGCTGCTCGACATCATGTGCCGCTATGCCGACCATATCGCATCGGTGCTTGGCCCCGAGCCCGGCAAGAAGAAGGGCTATTGCGGCCACGAGGAGATCGAGCTGGCGCTGGTCAAGCTGGCGCGGGTGACCGGCGAGCGGAAATACATGGACCTCGCCAAATACTTCATCGACCAGCGCGGCCAGCAGCCGCATTATTTCGACGAGGAGGCGCGCGCCCGTGGCGCCGACCCGAAGGCCTATCATTTCAAGACCTATGAATACAGCCAGTCGCACATTCCAGTGCGCGAGCAAGACAAGGTCGTCGGCCACGCGGTCAGGGCGATGTACCTCTATTCGGGCATGGCCGACATCGCCACCGAATATGGCGACGACAGCTTGCGCGTGGCACTCGACCGTCTGTGGGACGATCTCACCACCAAGAGCCTCTACATCACCGGCGGGCTCGGGCCGTCGGCTCACAATGAAGGTTTCACCAGCGACTACGACCTGCCCAACGAAAGCGCCTATGCCGAGACCTGTGCCGCGGTCGGACTGGTGTTCTGGGCCAGCCGCATGCTCGGCATGGGGCCGAACGCCCGTTACGCCGACATGATGGAACGCGCCCTCTACAATGGCTCGATCTCGGGCCTGTCGCTTGACGGCTCGCTGTTCTTCTACGAGAACCCGCTCGAAAGCCGAGGCGCCCACAATCGCTGGAAATGGCACCGCTGCCCATGCTGTCCGCCCAATATCGGGCGCATGGTCGCCTCGATCGGCAGCTATTTCTACAGCCTGGCCGACGACGCGCTGGCCGTCCATCTCTATGGCGACTCGACCGCCCGCTTCGACATATCAGGCACACCGGTGAGCCTGACGCAGGCAAGCCGCTATCCCTGGGACGGCGCCGTCGAGTTCACGCTCGAGCCGCGGTCGCCGCTTGAGTTCACGCTGCATTTGCGCATCCCGGCGTGGAGCACCGGCGCCGCGCTCAAGGTCAATGGTGAGGCGGTCAAGCTGGCGGATGTCACCAGCGACGGCTACGCCGCGATCCGGCGGACATGGAAAAAGGGCGACCAGGTGCGGCTCGATCTCGAAATGCCGATCGAGCGGCTCTACGCCAACCCGCGGGTGCGCCAGGATGCCGGCCGCGTCGCGCTGTCGCGCGGTCCGCTGATCTACTGCGTCGAGGCGACCGACAATGACAGCCAACTGCATCGGCTGACGCTGCCGAGGACGGCCAGCCTCGAAGCGCGGGATCGGCCGGAGCTTCTCGGCGGCGTGGTGACGCTGTCGGCTGTCGCGCAAGCCGATGCCACAGACGGATGGCAAAGCGAGCTCTACAGGCCCGAACCGCCGGCCACGACAGCGACGCGCCTGACCGCCATTCCCTACTTCGCCTGGGACAACCGCGAGCCCGGCGAAATGCTGGTTTGGCTCAGGGACGGGTGAACGATGTTTGGTGTATCGGCGATGGCGACAACGGATCGAATCCCAGGCACGATTGGTTCCGCGCTTTCCGGCGGAAACGCCTGGACGCCATCAGCAAAAACGGCAGCAACAGGTAGAAGTGCGCTTCCAGCGTGAACCACCTGGTGCTTTTTGCGGTGTTTCTGCTGGTGTCAGCGGCCCCCTTGAGTGCTGGACGCCCGGCTCGGTCGTATGTCCGCTAAACGACCGGAAACCGAACGCCAAAACCTGTCAGGAAATTATGTCCACAAACAACTACCGCGCCGCGACGCTCGCCCGTTCAGATTTAGCGCAGGCGCTGGGTTCTTCCCGATACTGCCGGCCCTCGCCTGCGGCAATCATCCTGCCCGTCAGTGAATAGCGTTTCCTAAGCGACAGGACGGGCTTCTCAATCAAGTGCCATGAGATTGCGGCGACGCAGAGGACGATGATACCTACCGTCAAAGTCAGCGTGACAATGCCGACTACCGTGCCGACGAGGATCGGCGGCCCGACCAGGATAGCGAGCTGGATGAAGGGCATGTGGTAGAGATATACGCCATAAGAATAATCACCACCCTCCAGAATCCTCGGTAACATCAGGCGCGAAACGCCGGCGTATATCGTTATGTAGGTAAGGACCGGCATCAGGACCAGCCGGTATGCAACACTTTCGGTTGCGCTCGTTTCAAGCAGGAGTATGGCGGACGCCGCAACGGCAATGCAGGCACCAAACAGCATCCTGCTCATCGGGATCCTGTCGCGCAACTGATACGCGAGGATGCCGCACAGGAAGGCCGTGATGAGATGGGCGCCGCGGCCGACGAAGAGCGTATGTAGGCCTGAGGCGTTCCCTGCCCCGGCGGACGCGAAATGCTCGACCGCAAGGCCCGCGAGGACAAAGACCGCTAGCAGCAGGACGGTCGCCACCGCCCGCCGCACCACACCTGTCACCATCATGACTGACATGATTGTGTAGCAGCCTATCTCCCATGGAATGGTCCACAGCGCGCCGTTGACCTGCGGCACCGGGTGGCCTGTGAACACACCTGGCAGTTGAAAATGCACCCAGCCGATAATGTTCAGCATATAGCCGAAGAACCCTACATTGGTGAAATAGTCGGCTAGCGGCAGAGTGGTGACGGCTGGACCGATGATGAAGGCGCACACCAGAATATCAACCGCGAGCGCCGGGACGATGCGCAGGACGCGATTGACCAGGAAATCTTGCAGGCTGAGACGTTGGGCGCTGGCGGTGATCAGAAAGCCGCTGAGGGCGAAAAACATCGGCACCAGGCTGTATTCAAGGAACCACAGCACCGGACCGTGCCCCAGCTCCCAGTGGTCGGAATTGGTGAGAACGTGATAGAAAACAATGGAAAAAGCCAGCGCAATGCGTAGAAAATTGAAACCCGGCCCAAAGCCACCATAGCCCGCTAACATGGCCCCAAAGCTCTTCATCAACACTCTCCGCAAACCCGACGCCAACTCGCAACCGCATCTTTGGCCCACGCGCACCGGGTCTAGCGCCGGTGTTCAAGTCATCGTTGGTGGCAGAACTATTTTCAATTCATTAAATTCTCGCTACTTCGACTTCCGAAATAAGGGCATTGCTTCGCAAAATGCTTTGGCCTCAAGCATCCTTGGCCTGTACGCCTCGTATCTCCTCGGCCACCAGTTCCTGAAGCCGCCAAAGATTACGGTCGCGGATGCCGCACGCGTCGAGGTGGCGGATGGTCTCGAACAGATATTGCGCGCCCGAACCCCAATGGCCGACGGCTCTCGCCAGCGTCGCCGCGATCACCTGCTTGTCGAGCTTGCCGGCATAGCGCGGATTGGCGGGATCGACGACGAAGCCGAGCGCGCGGCATAGGCCGTCGCCTGTCCTGACCTGCAGCCAGCGCGGCACGTTGACGGCGGGCAGGACGGTCATCTCGCGGCGCAGCAGCACTTCGAGATTGGCCGCAATAGGTTCGGCGATCTCGAACACCATGCCCTGGCATTGGCCGCCACGATCGAGCGCCATCATCAGGCCGGGCTGCTCGACCGTGCCGCGAAAGCGCTTGACTGTGAAACAGAAGGACCGATGCCACCCCGTCGCCACCGCCCGTTCGCCGCCCCTCACCTCGCCGACCGGTTTCCACAGCAGCGAGCCATAGGCAAACAGTTTTGCCGGCCCCGCTGGGGCCGATGCCAGCACCTCGTCGCGGATACGCGCATAGTCGGCGTCGGTCATGTGAACCATGCCCGGTGTCGGCCCGGCATCCTCGACGGCGCGCATCGTGCGGGCGACGAGTTCCTCGCTCAGCGCCATCGGCGCCTTGCGCGGCGAAACGGCAGAAATCGGCTTGTTCATTTTCGCGCCCCGCCCATCACCGCCATGTTGCCCAAGGCAGCGGGATTCTCAAGGTCCATGTGACCGGCGCGAAATCCGGTGACTGATGCCGGGCGTGCGCGACGTGCTCGCCCGGCTGGTCTGTTCTAGTGTTTGGTGCTCTTGCCGCCGATGGGGATGCGCTTTGTCCTGCTCTGCGCCTTTTCGGACTTCGGCAAAGTGACGAACAGCACGCCGTTGCGGAAATCGGCCGCGACCTTGCCCTCTTCGACTTCGAAGCCGATCGGAATGCGACGTTCGAAACGGCCGTAGAACCGCTCGGAGAACTGACGCTCCTTGTCGTCGGTTTCGGCGTGTTTTTCACCGCGCAACGTCAGGACGCCGTCATCGAGCAACACCTCGATGTCCTTATCCTCCACGCCGGGTATTTCGGCCGTCACACGGATCTCCTTGTCCGTTTCGGAGATTTCCACGCTGGGCCAGCTACCGCCGGCCGAAGAGAACATGGACGGAAGCCGTGAACCGAAGCCGCGAAACATGTCGTCGACAAGGCGGTTCATCTCGCGATGCAGGCTCATGAACGGGTCCTGGTCGCGGTCGCGAAAGAGGGTCGGAGCCTGGTTGGTGTCGCGGCTCCATGGCATTAGATCACGAATGGTCATTGCATTTGTTCCTTTCTTGATCCTGTTTGGTTCGTTTACATGCTCTTGCTGCCATGCTCCGGGGACAATGCGCCGTCTGACCCAGACCCCATTTGCGCTTGCTGTTTTCGCTCCCTTCTGGTCCGATCCGCTCCACCTGGGAAGCGCCCCGGACCGGTCTCGCGCGCCTTCATCGCCTCCGGCACCTGGTGCCCGAGTTCGATGGTCACAACGCCATCGGCCAACGCGGCGCCGCCATGAAGCCGGCACCCGCGTCGGCACCGGTATGATCGATTTGGGGTTCGTCGCGGTGGGGTCAAGACCCGGCAATGCAATGTGATCGTTGACCGCGGTGGCGGGGGCCCGCCGGCCGGTGCGAAATCCCTCGGCCATTCCGGACGCCGCGGAACGAGATCACGTGCGAGGCGTTTTATCTGGTTGGAGGGCGCCATGAACGATGCGCCGGCAACGCCCATCGGCAGATCGCTTTCGCCAAGTGAACTGGTCACCGTGATGTCGCATTTCCACCGCGCGGAGATTGCGCGCATGGCCGGCTGGCGCGACCGCCTCGACCGTACGAGCAATTGGGCGATCACCGTTGTCGCCGCCATGCTGTCGGTGTCGCTGTCGACGGCCAGCGCCCATCACGGCGTGCTGCTTTTCGCCATGCTGCTGATCCTGCTGCTGCTGTGGATCGAGGCGCGCCGCTATCGGTTCTTCGATTTCTATCGGGCTCGCGTGCGTCAGTTCGAGCGCCACTATTTCGCACAAATCTTCTCCCCCCAACCCGACTTCGCCTCGGATTGGCTGCTCATCGTCGGCGAAGGTCTGCGCGCGCCGAAATTCCTGCTGTCGCAACGTGTCGCGCTGGCGCGCCGCCTGCGGCGAAATTACCTCTATCTCTTCCTGATCCTGCTGCTGGCCTGGGTAGTGAAGATATCGACCCCCAGCCTTCAGGCCGTAGGTGTCAGGACCGGCTTTGTCGGCTCGCTTCGCGAGGCCGTCGACAGCGCTGCCCTTGGCCCGATTCCCGGTGTGGCGATCGTGGCAATTGTTGCGGCATTCTATGTCGGGCTGTTCGCCATTGCCTTCTTCGCGGCCGGCGACGACGGCGAACTTTCCTTCGGCGACGTCCATGTTTGACGCTGGCGACAGCCGGCTGCAACGCAAATGACGGCCCGCACATTGGATGGTCAGTCCGCCGAGGCGTTTTGAGCGTATCCGCTCCGCGGAGGCCGGGCAGAGATGGTTACCGAGATCGGCGCTTGATCTGCCCTTTCACAGGAGACCGATTTTCGAGCCTAGAGGCCGAAAAACTGCTTGCCGATCATGTAGCCCAGTGCCGCCACGACCAGCGGGAACAGCGCCGGTGCGGCCTTGCTGAACACGGAGACCTTGGCGTCCTTTGGCGGCATATAACGTGCGTTGCCGAGATTCTTGGTCATGGCTTGTCCCAGATTCGAATTGAACATTAGCAAATGCTGATTAACAGCATGGTCGCCTTAACGGCTTGCAAAGAAATTAGATCGAATAGCCGACCATTTGGCCGGGGCGCGAGGTTGAACAGAGCACGCCATGCGGGCGCCAGCCGGACAGGTTGCGGCCCCGCGCCTTAAAAAATTCGAGAGCCTATGTCGGACTGGCCACGCCTCGTTCGTCCTTTGGGCACTGAACAAACAACCATGAAAGGATCCAGCATATGCCCGGCACCGTACGTTTGCATCGCGTTCTGACGACCAGCCCCGAGAAAGTCTATCGCGCATTCGTTGAAGCGGACGCGCTGGCGAAGTGGCTTCCGCCGAACGGCTTCACCTGCACGGTCCATCACCTCGAGGCAAAGGTCGGCGGCACGTTCAAGATGTCCTTCCGCAACTTCACCACCGGCGACAGTCATTCCTTCGGCGGCGAGTATCTCGAACTCGTTCCGGGCGAACGCCTGCTCTACACCGACAGGTTCGACGACCCCAATCTGCCCGGCGAGATCCAGGTGACCGTCGTCTTGAAAAAGGTGTCGGTCGGCACTGAGGTTGACATCACCCAGGCCGGCATTCCGGACGTCATTCCGGTCGAGGCCTGCTATCTCGGCTGGCAGGAGTCGCTCAGAAACCTGGCAAGGCTCGTCGAACCCGAGATCAATCAATAAGCTGGAGCCCGGCGCCAGCGGCGACCGCGTATTGAGGTTGACCGAACGATGGTGCGCGGGAATCCTTCCCGGGCAAAGGGAGGTCTTTCATGCGACGTTTGCTGCTCGTGCTGTCCGCTTTGATCCTGGCCACATCGGCGGAGGCCAGAACTCTCTACTACGGTTCCAGGGCGGGAATGGAGGTCACCATCGTCAAGACATCCGGCATCGGGTCCTCCGATGCCAGGATCGTGGCCAAGCACACAAGGCGGAATGCGACCGCCTTCTGCCGCGACTATGTTGGCAAGGTGACCGAGGAGTGCATTGCCAAGGAGTTGCAGACGCCCTTGCATCTTGAGATATCAGCCAATTGCAGGACCGGCAAATTCACCACCTTCTACGGCGCGAACATGTTCTTCCAGGGCCGCAATCCCGACGCAGGCGCGACGACGGATTACCTGATATCGGACACCGACGAAAACGTGGTGCTGGATGGCTCGGGAGCTTCCGGATACGACTATACGCTGGACCAGTTCAAAGCCCTGTGCCCCAGCCGGGTGCGCTAAGACCATTCGCGGGACGTGCCGCATTTTCTGGCCCGCTAAAGCCTGAGGATTGGAGTGTGGCAGACGCGGCCATTTGTCGATACTCGTCATCGCATTCTGACACGCCGCGTCCGGGCGTGTCAGAATGCAGCGGAGGCTAAAAAGCATGACCCTGACCAATCGAGACATCGTCGAATTGACCGCGTGGCGGCGCCAGTTGCACCAGCATCCGGAAATCTCGAACGAAGAAGAGAAGACGGCAAAGGAGGTCGTCGACTTCCTCGCCGATACGGGACCGGACAAGGTGCTGACCGGATTGGGCGGCCACGGCGTCGCGGCCATATACGACAGCCGCAGGCCTGGACCGACGGTGCTGTTCCGCTCGGAACTCGATGCCTTGCCGATCGAGGAGCTTTCAGGCGTGCCGCATTCGTCGCGCGTGCCGGGCAAGTCGCATATGTGCGGCCATGACGGACACACGGCGATCCTGGCGTCCCTCGGCCGCCAGTTGGGGCGCGAGAGGCCTGCAAGCGGCCGCGTCGTGCTGATGTTCCAGCCGGCGGAAGAAACCGGCAACGGCGCGGCCGGCGTCGTCGCCGATCCCCGCTTCGGCGAGATCGCGCCGGATTTCGCTTTCTCGCTGCACAATTTGCCCGGCGTGCCGTTCGGCGAGGTGCGGCTCAAAACCGGCGTGGTCAACTGCGCCTCACGCGGCATGCGCATCGTGCTGGAGGGCAAGACCGCGCATTCGTCGATGCCGGAGACCGGCGTCTCGCCGATGCTGGCGATCAGCCAACTGATGCCGGCCCTGCCCGCGCTCGGGCGCGGAACCTTCGCCGATGACGACTTCAGCATGGTCACCGTCACCCACGCCGCGATGGGCGAAGCCGTGTTCGGCATCGCGCCTGGTCATGCCGAGGTGTGGGCGACGCTGCGGACCCGACGCGACGAGCGCATGGCAGACCTGTGCGCCGCCGCCGAGGCGCTGGTCACGAAGATTGCTGGCGAGCATCGCCTCGCTGCCCGGTGGGACTATCACGAGGTCTTCGTCGCAAGCGTCAATGCACCGGACGCGGTGGAGCACCTGCAACGCGCGCTCAACGAAGAGGGCGTCGCGCACGGCGAAGAAGCCCTGCCGATGCGCGCTTCGGAAGATTTCGGCCTGTTCGGCCACAGCGCTTCATCGGCGATGTTCTTCCTGGGTGCGGGCGAGCGGCACTCTGCGTTGCACAATCCGGACTATGATTTTCCCGACGACCTGATCCCGATCGGCTCAAGGATCTTCATGCGCACGGCACGCAATCTTCTGGGCTGATCTCTGCCTGACGAGGAAAAACGGCGACCCACTGAGGACTATGACGCGAAGCGGTCGGCAGCGCTTGGCGGCTTGCTTCCGCCAGGGTGGCGAGAGACGGTCGGCGACCTATGTCACAAGAGCGTGGGTGGGACCCGACGGAAACCCGGCTTCGGATCGAAAGGAACACGCAATGCCAAAGACGCCGAAGAACACGATTTGCCTCTGGTTCGACAAGGACGCCGAGGCCGCGGCTCGCTTCTACGCAGAGACCTTTCCAGACACCAAGGTAGGCGCCGTTCACCGTGCGCCGAGCGACTATCCATCCGGCAAGGAGGGCGATGTGTTGACGGTCGAATTCACCGTCGCCGGCATTCCCTGCATCGGATTGAACGGCGGCTCGGCGTTCAAACAGAGCGAGGCCTTCTCGTTCCAGATCGCCACCGACGATCAGCAGGAAACCGACCGCTACTGGAATGCCATTGTCGGCAATGGCGGCCAGGAAAGCGCGTGCGGCTGGTGCAAGGACAAATGGGGCGTGTCCTGGCAAATCACCCCGCGCACACTGACCGAGGCGATGGCGGCCGGCGGCGGCGAAGCCAAGCGTGCGTTCGATGCTATGATGGACATGAAGAAGATAGACGTCGCGGCGATCGACGCGGCCCGGCGCGGCTGACGCTCTTTCGCAGCTGAGTTGCTATCTGACCTTGATGACCACCTTGCCCTTGGCGCGTCCTGTCTCGACATAGGCCAGAGCCTCATTGGTCGCTTCGAACGGAAAGATGCGATCGACAACCGGGCGGATTGCTCCGGATTCGATGAGCGACGTGATCTTGCCCAGTTGATCACCCTGCGCCCACATGAAAAGGAATGAAAACCCCACGCCCCGGCGTTTGGCTTTGGTCCGGATACCGCGGCTCAACAAGCGTAGTATCAGCCTCAGCACGGGGTTCAGTCCCTTTTCCCGGGCAAAGTCGGGATCCGGCGGACCGGAGATGGAGATGAGCTTGCCACCCGGTTTCACCACATTCAGGGACTTTTCAAGCGTTTTGGCGTCCTGGCTGTTCAAGACCACGTCGTAGCCCGACAGGACTTTCTCGAAGTCATCTTTCCTGTAGTCGACGACGACATCGGCGCCGAGCCCCTTGACCAGATCGACACTTGCCGCACTGGCGGTGGTCGCAACCGTCGCGCCGAGGTGCTTTGCCAATTGGATGGCGAATGTCCCCACGCCGCCGGAGCCAGCCTGAATGAAGACCTTCTGGCCTTTCTTCAGGTTTGCCCTTCCGACGAGCGCCTGCCAGGCGGTCAGACCGACCAGCGGGATCGAGGCCGCCTCTTCCATGCTGAGGTTTTTGGGCTTCAAGGCCACGTCGGCTTCATCCATGGCGATGAACTCGGCGAATGTCCCGATCCGGCCATCGCGCGGCCGCGCATAGACATCGTCGCCAGGTTTGAACTTGCGGACTTTCGATCCCACGCGGACAACCGTCCCGGCCACGTCATGGCCCAGGATGAAGGGCCGGCGATAGGGCAGGATAAGCTTGAACTCTCCGGTTTTGACCTTGGAATCGAGGAGGTTCACCCCTGCGGCATGGACCTCGACCAGGACATCGCTATCCCCGAGTTCCGGTTCCGGCATCTCGGCCAATCGCAGAGTGTCCTTCTTGCTATATTTGTCGACGACGAATGCCTTCATGGCAGTGACTTTCTGAAAATGTTTGTTGATGCTCCGGGAGGGAACCGCCCGGAGGAGAGGCGTCAGGCATCGAGAAAGGCCAGGGCTTTCAAGACGAAATCGGCGTGGTTCTGGAAGACCCCGCCGTGCCCGGCATCCGGATAGATCACCAGTTGCGCCCCAGGGATACGCCGGGCGAGATCGTGGGTGTTGCCGCTTGGCACCATCCTGTCGTGATCGCCGTTCGCAACCAAGGCAGGAATGCGGATGGCGCTCAGGTCTTGCGGCGCCTGCAGTCCGTAAGCCTTGATCGCCTTGAGCTGGGCGCCGAACGCGCTCAGCGATACCGGCTTGTCGCGATCGGCCTGGCGCTCCGTCAGCCGCTGCAGGAATGCTTTGGCGGCGCGGCGCCCATTCGCCGTCCTTGTGAAGAAGAGATAGTATTTCGGATCCCGAAGAGTGAGCGCCCCCTTGATCATGTCGAAGATCGTCAACGGCGTCACCTTGTCGATGCCTTCGCCACCGGCCGGCCCGGTGCCGGCCAGGATTAGCTTGCGCACAAGCGTGGGCTCGGTCAGCACAATCTCCTGCGCCACGAAGCCGCCGAGCGAAAAGCCGAAGAGATCGACTTGCTCGAACCCCAACGCCCTGATGAAGGCGACCGCATCCCGTGCCATCCCGGCTATGCTTGACGGCGTTTTGCCGCCCGAAGCACCGATGCCCCTGTTGTCGAAGGCAATCACTCGACGGTTCGCGGCGAGGCCATCGACGATGCGTGGATCAAAATTGTCCAGTTGAGCGCCGAGATGGTTGAGCAGGATCACCGGTACGCCGGTCTTGGGGCCGAGTTCCCGGTAGACGAACGCCGTGCCGCCGACATCCACCGAGCGCGTTGGCGTGTCCTGGAACGATGCCCGTGAGCGGGGCGACTGATTGAATCCATGCGTCATGCTTGGCACCTCCATCTGGTGGGGCCCGGGCAATTGCGTTGTCGTTGCTAATCGCATGTGCGTGAAACCTTCTGCTCGCTGTTCTTCAAACCGGCAGGCGGAACTGCTTGCGCAGGCTCTTGTCGAATATTCCTGCGGGGGCAAAGCGGCGCAGCAGGCTGACCTGCCGCGCTGCCCTGCCGGCAGTATAGCGCCGTCGCGGATTGGCATCGGTCGCCGCCTTGACGACCACCTGCGCCACCACTTCCGGCCGGTCGGCTACAGGCATCACATCGCGAAGCAGCGCTTCGAGCCCGGCTCGAGCCCGATCGTATTCTTT
This sequence comes from Mesorhizobium sp. M1409, assembly GCF_040317535.1. Taxonomy (NCBI): domain Bacteria; kingdom Pseudomonadati; phylum Pseudomonadota; class Alphaproteobacteria; order Hyphomicrobiales; family Phyllobacteriaceae; genus Mesorhizobium; species Mesorhizobium sp. M1409. Next base: position 64,996 of record NZ_JAMYKV010000027.1, on the reverse strand, counting down.
CAACAGAGAATCCGGCTCGAGCCCGTTCTGGTCGAAGACGGTGCGGACGAATGCCGGCTCGATGACGGAGACGCGGATATTGAAGGCACGAACCTCGTGATCGAGCGATTCCGAATAGCCCTCGAGCGCGTGCTTGACCGCCGAATAATGCGCTGAATACGGCGCCGGCACGAGTCCCAATACCGAGCCGATATTGACGATGCGTCCTTCGCCGCGCCGCCGCATCGACGGCAACACCGCATTGGTCATGCGGATGACACCGAACAGATTGACATCGAACAGGGCTTGCACCTGTGCCACGGAGGATTCCTCGGCGCCTCCAAGCAGACCGACGCCGGCATTGTTGACCAGCAGGTCGATCCGGCCGGTCTGCGCGAGCACCGTTGAGACAAGTGCGGCGACGGCCTCACCGTCGGTCACGTCGCAAATCAGCATGGTCACCCCGTCCGGGCCGTTGGCCTTGCGGCGGCTCGTTCCGAAGACAGTGAACCCTGCCCGCACTAGCGCCTCGGCACTGGCGCGGCCAATGCCCGAGGAGGCTCCGGTAACGATCGCGGTTTTTCCCGAATTCATATTCATTTCGTGCTCCAAACTCATGGGGGCTAGCTTTTTTGTGCCCATTGAATTACAGTCATACTATCAGATTATGGCTATAATGCAATAGCAAGGAGGAATAGCAGCCATGCGCTACGAAAAGGGCCGGAAAGACGCGTCACGCAGCCGGATCATGGAGGTAGCCGCCGACCGCTTTCGCGGCGACGGCATAGCCGCCTCCGGACTGGCGACCATCATGAGCGACGCCGGGCTGACGAACGGCGCGTTTTATCCCCACTTCCAATCCAAGGCGGAGCTTGTGCGCGAAAGCGTGGCGGCAGCCATGGAGCTTCAGGCGCAGCAACTGGCGGAAGCATTGGCCTCGGGTGGCCCGTCGATGGCCATAGAGGCGTACCTGTCGGCCGAGCATCGGGACAATCCGGGAAAAGGGTGTGCGTCAGCCGCGCTGCTGCCGGAGCTGGCGCGTCAGCCACCTGAAACGCGCGACGCCTATACCGACCACTTGCTGGCTTTGGTGCGCCAATTGGCCGAGGCATTTCCGCGGGCCAAGGACCCGGAAGGCGTGGCGCTTGCTGTTTTTGCGACGCTCATCGGTGCGCTTCAAATGGCCCGCGCCGTGAAAGGGACCGAATTATCCGATCGCATCCTCGCGGCAGGCAAAGACGCGGCACGGACGTTGGTCCAGCCACACGTGGGCACGTAAAGGACATCCTCAAGCGGATTGGATGCAACGCGAAAGCTGGCCAAGATCTCTGAGCACCAATTTAAATCTTGGTGCGTCTCAATTTCTTATAAGACATGCCTAAGACATGCGGAATCGCTGGCGTAAAGGGGCATGCCGTGGCGAAAGCCACTGACCGACCTTGCCGATTCAGCCGCGACTTGGCGCTGATGGCCGAGATCATCGAGCGGATGAAGGAAAGCGGCCGGCGTTGAAGCATAGCCTACTGCCTACTGCCTACTGCCTTACTTCCCGCAGTGATGATCGTTGATCTTGTTCAACGCATTCGCGTCGGGTCCGACGCGATGGTAGGAGCACGCGCCGGCCGCCGTCGTGACCAGTTGCTGGTCGTAGTAACGCGGACCGCCGAACAGGATGTCGATGAGATCGCCTTCGGCGGGAACGTAGCGTTCGGATTGGACCCGGCGGTCGTGATGCCGGTCGCCAGCGAAGGCCGGGACGCAGAGGCTTGAGCCCATTGCCACAGCGAGAGCTAGGATCGCAACGCATTTCGAGGTCATCGGCAACACCCTCCTGGCCGTCCGGAATCGCACCATACATCCAAAATCGCCAGCCGGACAAAAGTTCCAACGAGGACCGCGATAGGCTCTTGCCGAAGCTGGCCACCTCGCTCATCCATGGTGCGTGGAAATGTGGGACCCGTGATGACCGATGCCGGCCTTCATCTCGTCGAAGCGACGATCGACCAGCTGCGCCGCGCGCTCGATGACGGCACCGTCACCAGCGTCGAGCTGGTCGGGGCGTATCTCAGGCGCATCGCGCATTTCGACCGGCACGGCATAGCCCTCAACGCCGTCCCGGTGCTCAATCCTGACATGTTCATTGAAGCGGCCGCCTCCGACTGGCGGCGCCGCGACGGCGTTGTGCTCGGGCCGCTCGACGGCATCCCCTACACCGCCAAGGACAGCTACAAGGTGTCGGGCCTGACGGTCGCCGCCGGCTCGCCGGCCTTCGAACATCTCATTGCCAATGAGGACGCCTTCACCATTGCCCGGCTGCGCGCCGGCGGCGCCGTGCTGATCGGCCTGACCAATATGCCGCCAATGGCCAATGGCGGCATGCAGCGCGGCGTCTATGGCCGCGCCGAGAGCCCCTACAATTCCGATTACCTGACCGCCGCCTTCGCGTCGGGCTCGTCCAACGGATCAGGCACAGCGACAGCGGCCAGCTTCTGCGCCTTCGGGTTGGGCGAGGAAACCTGGTCGTCCGGCCGGGCGCCCGCCACCAACAACGCGCTGGTCGCCTACACGCCGTCGCGCGGCGTCATTTCGGTGCGCGGCAACTGGCCGCTTGTGCCGACCATGGATGTCGTTGTGCCGCATACGCGCAGCGTCCCCGACATGCTCGAACTGCTCGACGTGATCGTCGCCGACGACCCTGAGACGCGAGGCGATTTCTGGCGTGCGCAGCCTTGGGTCACCCTGCCGAAAAGCTCCGAGGTGCGGCCGCCACGCTATACCGATCTTCCGCTAGCCGGATCTCTGAAAGGCATGCGGCTTGGAGTGCCCAAAATGTATATCGGCCGCGACAGCGAAGCGGACAAGCCGATCGAAACCCGCGAGTCCGTGCTGGCCCTGTGGAAGCAGGCCGCCGCCGATCTCAGTCGGCTTGGCGCCGAGGTGATCGAGGTCGATTTCCCGGTCGTCTCCAACTACGAGCGCGACCGCCCCGGCGCGCGCGGCATGGTCGAGCGCGGATTGGTGCCGCCGGATTTCGCCGAGCGCGAACTCTGGGATCTCTGCATCTGGGGCTGGGACGACTTTTTACGCGCCAATGCCGACCCGGCGCTGCCCGATCTCGCCTCGGTCGATGGCCCGAAAATCTTCCCGCGGCCGCCAGGCACGCTGCCCGACCGCTATGAAGGAGGCTTCGATCTGGCCGAGTATGTCGAGCGCGCGAAATCCGGCGTCACGCCTTTTGCAGACATTCCGACACTCGAGGATGGCCTGAAGGGGCTGGAGGCGACGAGACGGATCGATTTCGAGGACTGGCTGGATGCGCTGGACATCGCGGCGGTGGTGCTGCCCGCCGCCGCCGATGTCGGGCCGTCCGACGCCGACGTCAACGAGGCATCCGCCACCCTTGCCTGGCGCAACGGCACCTGGGTCGCCAACGGCAATCTGGTCTGGCGCCATTTCGGCATCCCGACCGTCACCGTGCCGATGGGAACCATGGCCGATATCGGAATGCCGGTCGGCCTCACTTTTGCTGGCAAGGCCTATGACGATGAAAGACTGCTGCGCATGGCCGGCGATTTCGAACGCTCCACGCAGCGCCGCAGCCGCCCGCCGCGCACGCCCGAGCTGCCCGACGATGTGTTTGTGGACCGCCCCGGCCAAGCCGCCGACACCAAGGCGTCTCCGCTCACCATCACGCTCGCAGCGGAGACGCGGCCTTCCGGCGATCAGGACGAGATCGTCATCACCCTTGACCTGCCGGGTGAAGCCGCCGAGGCGGCCAGCGTCAAAGTGCACATCAACGGCGAGGCGGCCGCCCTGCAGCGGAGCGGGGCACGCTTTAGCGGGCGTGCGTTTGTCCCGGCCGCCGAGCATCAGCGGTTCCACAGCGCCTGGCGCGGCCCGTATGGCTCGATCGTGACGGCGGTGGTGCGCTTGGGGGACGGGCGCACGGCTGGCGCTTATGCGGTCACGGGTGGCATCGGGTGAGCGGAGCGAAAGAACCCAGCACCCGCCGTCGAGTTCCTTCGCGCCCCCCTCTGTCCTGCCGGACATCTCCTCCGACAGGGGAGAGGTGCAAAGGGGGTCGTAGGGGTTCATAATGGCGGTTTCCTGCGGGTTTGATTGACATTGGGGGTGCGGAAAGGTACATAGAGGTGCGCTTGGGATTGCCTAGTGCTTAGGGAATTTCTTAGGGAAGAAACGGATCAGACCGATGAACATGGAACTCAATATCTCCGACCTGCAGCCCGCACTCAAGGCCTACCTCAAGGGCGAGCCTCACCGCCTGATGGGAACCAACAAGGAAACCGGTCTGCCGACCCGCGTCCGCTACTCGGTCGCCGACTGCCGCAATCTCTACCTGAGCGTCACCGCCTCTGGCGCGATGTCGTGGGTATTCCTGAAAGTCAGGGATGGCAAGCAGCGTGAGATGGGCCTCGGCTCGCTGGCTGGCGGCACCAACCTGCAGCTGGCCCGTCTCAAGGCCGACAAGGCGCGCCTCGATGTCGCCAGCGGCCTCGACCCCATCGCGCAGAAGAAGGCGGCCAAGACCGCCGACGCCACGTTCGAGGACATGTTCAAGCGCACCATCAAGCTGCACGAGGACGTCTGGAAGACCAAGAACGGCGTCAACGGCCAGCGGAAGGACTGGGAGGACAAGGTCAACCTGCACTGCGCCAAGCTGCTCAAGATGCGCGTTGCCGATGTCGGCCTCGATCAGGTCGAGATGGCGCTGGAGCCGATCTGGAAGACGAAGCCGACGACCGCCGACCGCGTCCGCTACATCATCAACACGGTGATCGAGACGGCAATGTCGGAGGGCATCTACAAGGGCAAGAACCCGGCCAGCAAGGAAACGGTCGAGGGCAAGCTCGGCAGGCGCGCCCAGAAGGCGGTCAAGAACCAGCCGGCGCTCGCCTATGCCAAGCTGCCCGCCGCCATCGCCACGCTGCTGGCCACGGGCCGCATCACCGCCAAGGCGAGCGTGTTCTGCACCCTGACCGCCACCCGCTCGGACGAAGCCCGGCTGATGCGCTGGGAGGAGGTCAACTTCGCCAAGCGCATGTGGACCGTTCCGGCGGAGCGCATGAAGGTACTCAAGGCCAGCGACCGTGGCGGCGACCATCTGGTGCCGCTGTCGGATGCGGCGCTCGCCATCCTGACCGAGTTGAAGCAGATCGCCGATCCTTCCAACCCTTACGTCTTCGCTGGCGAGAAGAAGGGCCAGCCCATCGCCCAAGGCTCGCTCAACGTCGTGATCTCCGCCAAGAAGGCCAAGGGCGGCATCCTGCAGCTGGCAGGCTCCGCCACCCAGCACGGCATGCGCGCCACCTTCCGCACATGGGGCGGCGAGGAAGGCTACGACCGCGACGCGCTGGAACTGAGCCTCGCCCACACCATCGGCAAGGGCGAGACGGAGCGCGCCTACTACCGCCCGGAAATGATCGCCAAGCGCACCAAGATCATGCAGGCGTGGGGCGAGTATTGCATGGGCCGCGAAGCCCTCAAGGGCGAAGCCAACGACAACGCGAAGAACGAGGTGGCGGCATGAACACCGACAGCAACACGATCACGTCGGCGGCAGAGCGCTGGCGCATCTGGTGGACCGGCGTCGTCGCGGTCGCGGACGGCACCCCGGAGGGACAGGCGTTCAACGCCGGGGGCTTCCACCTTGAACACACCGGAGGCGGCTGCACCGCTTGGGAGCGCCCGGTCGATGGCACCGGGTGGCGCATCCTGATCACCGACAGCGAGGGCCTCGGCCACACGCTGGAAGGCGATCACAGCTTCCGCCCCGGCAAGCCCGATTGCTGGCTGATCGGCGCGCAGAGCGACGACGACGACGGCACCGACTGCGAGGAGGCCGACAGCGTCGAGCAGGCACTGGAAATCGCCGATGCCATCGAGCAGCGGATCAGGGAGAAGACGCTATGAACCGGATGAACCCGCAGACCGCCGACTACCAGCAGGTCACCAGCCTGACCGACCGCATCGTCGTTTGCGACCGCGAGGGCCACCGCAACACGTTCGAGACGCTGGCCGACTACGAGGTCTTCAAGGCCGGCGTCAGCGCCATGCGCAAGAGCCTCTGGGACGACACCAGCGGGCGCTGGCTGGTCAGGGAGAAGACCTCATGAACGCCCACCACAAGCCGAAGCGCGAGACGGTCGAAATGGTCGATGGCCGGGTCTATTTCAGCGATGACAACTGGACCACGGTCCATGTGATCCCACCCGGCGGTCAGCCCCGCCGGGTCACCGGCAAGGCCGCCGATCTGGCGCGCTTCCTTGCCGTCGCCCAGTCGAGCGCGGGCCCGGCATGAGTTTGGATGACCTCATCTTCCTGATCGCATGCGGTCTGTGCATGTCGATTGGCGCGGCGATCCCGTGGTTCTTCATCCGCTAGCCACCGGCTTGACCGGACGACCGACCCGCCGCTTCACAAGAGGTGGCGGGTCTTTCCTTGCCGGCGGCTGCTGCTTGGCGTGGCGCTCCGCCAGCTTCATGTCGATATAGGCCTCGACCTCGTCGACCGGCAGCATCGGCCTGCCGAGGTCCGCCGGCTGCGGGAAGCCGGGGTCGCGCTTGTGGCGGGTGTACCACGTCTTCGACTTGCCGAGCCGCTGCCAGAACTCCTTGATGGTGATGAAGCGGCGCTCCTGAGTGTCCATTTCCTCGTACCTTTTGTTTTTCCCGCCTCGCAGGCCCGCCAGCACGCGAGACGGGTCTCGGATGACATCAGGGTCCACCAAGTGCAAAACGCCTTCTACGGGGTCCCATGACCGTTTTAGAGCCGGTGCCCCTTTCACTTGATCAGACCCTGCAGGTATTTCTTGGCGTCGGCGGCCTTCTCCTCGCCCCGGGCCACCTTGGCCGAGTGCGAGATCAGCGCCCGCAGGAAAGCGTGGCGATCCGGCGGCAGCTTTTCCTCCCAGCTGGGCACGATCCCGTCGAGCGTCTCCAGCCTCTCGCTCTCGCTCAGGTCGGGGTCGTCGGCCAGCTGCAGGAGCTTGGTGATGGCCTCCTCCTGCAGTGCCTTGCTGTCGGGTGCTGCCGCCCCGGTTTCCTTGGAGGGGGTCCGGGGTTCCGAGGCGGCAGCGGGCGGATCAGCGACGACGGGGGCATCGCTGTCCGTTTCGGCGAAATGGTCAAGCTCCTTCTGTGTGGTGACCTCGACCTTGGCGTCCTCGACCTTGAGCGGCGGGAACGTCTCGTCGAGGGTGGCCATGCCGTCGCCGACCGCCGCCATCATGCCCATGATGCGGACCATGTCGGGAGCGAGCCAGTCCTTGGCGCTCCGGCCAGCCCCCGCCTCGATGCGGGCAAGCTCGATGCCGCGCTTGGCGGCCCGCTCGACGATGGTGCTGCGGTAATACTCCAGCCTGTCACCCACCCTGTCGATAATGGAGTGGCGGCATTCCTCCAGCAGGATTTCGGCCTCGATCTCCAGAAAGTTGGCGACGACGTTTCGCTCGGCCTTCGAAATCCCGATCTGGTAGCTCATGTCCAGCTGGCGCTCGGCATCGTCGCCCATCTTGGCGGCGGACTTGCGCTGCAGGAACGAGCGCTCGACCTCGATGCCGTTCTCGTAGTCGATGAACACGGCATGGAAGCGCCAGTGCGAGCCGAGATCGACGACCACCGGGCAGGCGACGCGGCAATTCTTGTAGGCCTTGACCAAGGCCATGGCTCCCTTGATCGAGACGCCCTCGACCCAGTCGGTGGTGCCCTTGCGCCGGTTCTTCACCGGCCAGCGGTAAAAACCGCGCTCGCCAAGCAGGCCAGCGGCTTCGCTGATCGCCGCGCGGGTGCTGGTGAGGCTGCGGGCCACCTCGACCTTGATCGCGCCGTGGCGCTCGCTCGGTGGCTGATAGGTGGCGAGCGGCACAACCTCGCCCTTCGTGGTCGGCTGGTCGGCGAACTCGTCGAGCGCGGAGCGGCGCTCCTCGCGGGTGGTGGTCTGGTCGTTCATCGTCCTTTTCCTCCTCTCAGGCTGCTCTCCACCATCATGGAGATGGCCGCCTTTCCATCCGGGCTCCCGGCCCATGCGTCGCTTTCCTCCTGCGAGGCGTCGAACTCGCCGTTGTGGTGCCTGCGCCGCAGCGCGTCGGCCTCCGGCGTCCCGGCATGCGCCAGATCGGCGTCGAGGTGCATGTCGGGAAAGTCGAGCGGCGACAGGAAGTCGTGGTAGAGATCGGCGCGGGCCTTGGCGGCCAGCAGCGGCAGGCCAGCCTTGTCAAGCTCGCTCGCAAGCAATTCACTGGTCTTGGCGGTCATCGAGACACTCCTCGCAATAGATCAGCATGTGGTCGCCCTGCATCAGCATCAGCGGGACATCATCGCTGGTGTCGGCGCGGCAGCGCGAGCAGGTCTGGTCGGAAAACATCCAGTGGATGCGGTCGGAAGGCCTGATGCCGCCCGGCACCAGCTGGTCGATCAGCATCGTCATGGCTTCTCGCTCCGCTGCTGGTCGGCCCACGAGAACAGGTCGAGCTTGACGGCGTTCGAGACGCGCCTGAGCGCGGCAAGGGCCTCGGCGGCGGCGTTGCTGGTGCCGCTCTCGCGCCAGCGGGCGATGGTCTTCATGGCCTTGATGTCGACCGGCGAGAACATCGCCTCCTTGGCCTCGTTGGACAGCTGCGAGATGTCGTCGGTGACCGCCTGCCGCTGCCGGAAAAGCTCCTCGAAACGGTCGGTGTAGGAGCGCACCGCCTTGTGCCGGTCGAGGTCGAAGATTTCCGACAGGTCGGGCGGCTTCTTCTCGTTGGGGATGTCGCTCATTCGCTCTCTCCCTTCATCTGGCGCTCGAAATGCGCCGCCTGCTCCTTCATCAACGTGACGATCTCATCGCGCCGGGCTCCGTTCGAGATGTAGTTGCAGCGGCCCTCGTGGCCCTTGAAGGGGAACACCAGAAGCACAAAGCCGACCGTGCGGTCGTGGCCTTCCCTGCCGGGATTGAACAGCCCGTCCAGCGCGCTCGCCGCGCCCATCATCTTCTCGCGAAACCGGTCTTCGACGGGCTGCTCGCCCAGCTGGTTTTTCGTGCTCATGCCGCTTCCTCCTTTGCCTTGACCTCGGTGACGCGCAGCGCCCGGAACGTGGCCTCCGGCACCAGATGGGCCTGACGCGTCTGCGTCTTCCAGCTGATCCGCCAGCCGGGAAGCTCCGCCCGCTCGGCCTCGCCGAGCTTGGCCTTGATCTCGGTCTCGATCTGGCCGACGCGGATGGTGGCGGTGTCGACCTCGGCCTTGAGCGCGGCGCGCTCGTTCAGCAGCGCCGGCATGCGGTTGTCATGGGACAGGTCGAGCACCGGCTCCTTGACCGATTGCGGATAGATGGCGGCCACTGTCTCGGCGTCGCGGGTGACGTCGGCTGCGGGTCTCTTGCCGGTGGCGACGTTGTTCCAGAAGCGCTTCGCGATCTCGACCAGGCGCTTCTCGGCGGCGGCGTGGCGCGGCACCTCGAACTCTTCAAGCTCGGCGGAATAAGCGTCGATGACCAGCACCGCCAGCATCGAGCGTTCGACGTCCATCAGCATGCCCTCACAGAGCGTCTGCAGCCGGTAGTGGAGCGGCGGGCCATCCGACCAGCGGCGCTCGAACTCGGGCCTTGCGATCACCTTCAGCTGGATGTTGGTGAGGCCCGGCTGGTCGGTGGCGGCTATGGCGTCGGGCGTGCAGCCGAGCCGGGTCTCGGGATCACGCAGATAGCGCTTCAGCGGATAGCGCACCTCCCAGTCGGGATGGGCGTCGCGGATCGCCTCGACCACCGCCGGCTCGAACCAGCGGCCACGGCGCATCATCACGTTGTCGCCGGCAGGCAGCAGCAGGCCGGTCTTTTCGGCATACAGCGCCAGCTGGCTCTTGAACGGATCAATGCCGATGGCCGCCCCGATATCGGAGGCGGTCAGGTCATTGGCGCGCATGGCAAGCCATGCCGCGCGGTCGATGATTTCGACGCGTTCGATCATGTCCAAGGTGCTCTTCTGGGTAGGGTTCGCACCATAACACCACTATTCGCACCCCTCAAGTACAAAATGTCACAGGCCCGTCACGTACAACCGGGTTAAAGGTGCAAACGGGTGCATAGCGGAGCGTATTAGTGCGCAACGGGGCGAACGGTTGCGAATAGTATCAATATAGATGGATTTCGAAAGGAAGCCGCAGAGAAACAATGCTGTACTTCTCGCGACGACATTTTGTTCTTGATTGGTCGATAGCGGATTGACTGTTGATATTAAGCAGCATTACTCTTTTCCAGCCATGCCACGCCGCGCAAACAAACTCCGCAAATGGTTCGCTAAACGGCCAAAGCCGATGACCAAGCGCGCCTTTGCCGAGGCGGTCGGTATCACCTCCTCGTATGTCTCCCAGCTGACCCGCGACACGCCCCCGTGGCCGGGCCGCGAACTGGCCATGCGGATCGCCGAGGTGACCGAAGGCTACGTCACGCCCAACGACCTCGCCGGCTATCAGCCGCGCCGTCTTGCGCGCGCTCCGACCGGTGACGGGAAGACGGTCTCTCCCGGCGAATAGCTTCACTCACAGGGCTCGGGGGCTTTGTGTGGAACAGGAGGATTTTCCCATGGAAGACGTGCAGGCGCAGGTGCGTGAGGAGGTGGAATTGCCGCTCGGCATTCCGCAACATCAGGCCGGCGAGACCAAGGAGGAGGCGTTCGAGCGCATCGCGCCCAAGCGCGTCGCCCACGCGCTCAACGCCATCAGGCTGATCGGCAATTTGTCGAACCGCTCGGCCTACGCCTACCGCGATCAGGACATCGTCGACGTCATGGCGGTCCTGCGGCAGGCCCTCACCGATGTCGAGAGCCGCTTCCGCGTCAACAGCCCGACCACCGAATTCCAGCTGCGCCGGTAGCCATGCGGCTGGTGCTGTCGCTCTTCCCCGGCATCGGCCTGCTCGACAAGGCGTTCGAGCAGGCTGGGTTCTGCGTCGTGCGCGGGCCCGATCTGCTGTGGGGCGGCGACGTGCGCTCATTCGACCCGCCGCGCGGCATATTCGACGGCATCATCGGCGGCCCGCCATGCCAGAAATTCTCGACCGCTGGCGCGATCCTCGGCTCCGAACGTGACGACCTGATCCCCGAATTCGTGCGCGTCGTCGAGGCCGTCCAGCCGCGCTGGCTGGTGATGGAGAACGTGCCGCAGGCGCTCGGCCACCCGGCGATCCCGCGCGACTGGTTTTCGTTCCGGCTGCGCGACTGGGACTGCGGCGGCCACACCGCCCGGGTGCGTGCCTTCTGGACCTGGCCGTTCATGGCGCTGGTCTCGCCGCGTGCCTCCGGCCAGCCGTCGCAGTCGGTGATGGCCTCGACCTTCAAGCGCGGCGGCGGACAGTACGCGACCGACAAGCACTTCCTGCCCGGCAACCTGCCGATTGCCGAATATGCGCGCCTGCAGGGCGTGCCCGAGATCGGCGAGCGCCTCGTCGAGCACAAGGCTGGCCGCGCCTTCGCGGTGCATGTGCTGGGCAACGGCGTGCCGCTGGCGATGGGCCGCGCGGTCGCCGAGGCGGTCAATCGTGCCTTGCAAGAGGAGGCGGCATGATGGTCGAGCGCCAGCTGTCGCTGTTCAAGGGCAAGCGCCAGAAGGGCACCAAGCCCAAGCCGGCGCTGGAGTTCAAGACGCATGTGGCGGTGGCCGACACGCTGACGCTGGGCTGCGCGCCGGGCTGGCTGTGGACGCATTTCCCGGCTGGCGAGTTGCGCGACAAGGTGACGGCGTCGCGGCTCAAGCGCATGGGCCTCAAGGCAGGCTGGCCCGACTTCCTGCTGGTCGATCCCGAGGGCCATTTCCACTGCCTCGAACTGAAGCGCGGCAACAACCCGCTGACCGAGGCGCAATCAGCCTTCCGCGACGAGATGGGGCGGCGTGGCGTGCCCTATGTGGTGGCGCGCTCCTACGACGCGGCAATCGACCAGCTGCGCGACTGGGGTGCGCTCAGACTGAGGATCGCGGCGTGATGGCGGAGAACTGGGACGACCGTCCAGACGTGGTCCGCTCGGTGCTGGAATGGCGAGCCGAGCAGGAGCGGCGTCTGCCGGCCAGGCCGACGCCCGGCCACAGCCGGTCCAACGGCAATGGCAATGATCACGCGCCGCTGCTGCCGCTCACCGATGTCGCGACGTTCGCCAGCCAGCCTGAGCCGGAACGCGAATTTCTCGACGGCGCACAGCTGTTTCCGATCCGCAACGTGGTGCTGCTGATGGGCGATGGGGGCACCGGCAAGAGCCTGCTGGCGCTGCAGCTGGCCATCGCCTGCACCACTGCCTCGCCGTGGCTGGGCATCGAGGTGGCGTCGGGCCCGGTGCTCTACCTCTCAGCCGAGGAGGAGGAAGACGAGATGCATCGGCGGGTCAAGGCGATCTGCCGCGCCGAGGACATCGAGGTCGAGCGCATCTTCGGCCTGTCGCTGATCCCCATGGCGGGCCAAGACGCCGTGCTGGCGTTCGAGGGCAAGCCGAACCGGCTGGAGGTGACGGCGCTCTACCGTTCGCTGGAGGTGACGCTGCAGGCGCTGTCGCCCATGGTGCTGATGCTCGACAATCTCGCCGACGTGTTCGCCGGCAACGAGAACAACCGGGCGCTGGCCAAGCACTTCGTCGGGGTCCTGCGGCATCTGGCCATCAAGTACGATTGCACCATCATCCTGCTCGCCCATCCCAGCCTGTCGGGGCTGGCCTCGGGCTCCGGCATGAGCGGCTCGACGGCGTGGTCCAACAGCGTTCGCGCCCGCCTTCACCTGCATCGCCCCGATGGCGCTGATGACGACGACAGCGACGCCCGCATCCTTGAGGTCAAGAAGGCCAATTACGGGCCCACAGGCCAGCGCTACCACCTGAGATGGGTCCAAGGCCGCTTCGTGCGCAAGGAGGCCACGAACCCATGGGACCGCATCTCGACATCCGATCCCGACCGGGTGCGCGACCTGTTCAGGTCCACCCAGTTTCGCGCCAACGAGCTATCGGACAACTGGGGCGGCTATGCGGTCGCCGATCTGCTCGGGCTGGATATCGGTCGCGGCATCCCGGCCAAGCAGCGCACCGCAGAGCAGAACCGGCTCAGAAACGACGTGCGGACCTATCTCGCCGGATGGGTGCGAAACAAGGCCATCTATGTCATCGGCGGCCTCGGACCCGACCGCAAGCCGACGCAGTTTTACAGCGCAAACCCGGAGGAGGAGACGGGATGATTACCAAGTCCCGCACAGGTCCCGCACAAGTCCCGCAGATAGGTCCCGCAACCCTTGACCCGAAGCCGTGCGGGGGGAACCCCTACGGAGTAGAGGGGTCCCGCACAGCGTCAGGGTCCGCGAGGAAAGCTCCGCAGCTTGGTCCCGCGCCGCAGGATCGGTGGCAGCAGGTCGGCCAAGGTAGCGCTCACGTCCTTGCTGAGGTGATGGAGGGACCGCCGTGGAGGCGCGCGCCCCGCGCCCGGGGCTCCCTGCGCACCCCTCTCGACCCCTCCTTCCGCCGCCCCGTTCGGCTGCGCTGTCCGAAAGGAGAAGACCAAAAGCTCAATGATATCAATACGATGCACGGCATGGAGCTTCGCTTCCCCAGCCGTTTCCCAGTCCGCGCCCATCATGGCCGCCGCCGCCAGCCCGCCCCCGGGGGGTTCGCCGACGCCGGGGTGGGGGTGGCTCGCAGGGGCCCCAGTTCCCCGCGCACGGCCAGAAATGGTCGATCTGTACTGTGACTACACATCGCAACCAAAGGAGGTAAACATGCCTGCGATCCAGCCCAATTCAACCGATTTGCGGCACCCTGCGGCACCCAGTGCGGCACCCAGCATGGACGGTCTGGTCTCGGACCTGCACGACGCGCTGCACCGCGATTTCGGCGGTCCCCTGATCCCGCGCCTCGATACCAGGGCCAAGCCGCTGGAGCGTCTTCGCGAGGCCGAGAAGGCGCTGCAGACGACGTCGAGCCAGCTGGCCGGTCTGCACTCCCAGCTGGTCGGAGCCACGCCTGACGAGGCCAAGGAGAGCGACGCCGAGCCTGAAGCAACGCTGCCGCTGGTGGTCCATCTGGCCGCCCGCATCGAGGCGACGTCACAGAGCATGGCCAAGCTGATCTCGGACATCAGGAGGCAGCTGTGAACGATCACGTCGTCCTGCGCGCCTTCCCGGTGCCGATCCCCGCCCGCATGCGGGGCCTGCCTGTCGACCGCAGGGGCTACCCGGTGCCCAAGTTCGTCGAGTGGATCGACGGCGAGCCCGATTTCAGGATCATGAACCCGGAGCACCTGACCAAGTGCTATGCGTTCAAGCGCTGCTGGATTTGCGGCGAGCCGCTGGGGTCCCGGCAGGCCTTCGTCCTCGGCCCGATGTGCTGCGTCAACCGCATCAGCCCCGAGCCGCCCAGCCACCACGAGTGCGCCAAGTTCGCCGCGCAGGTGTGCCCGTTCCTGTCGATGCCGCAGGCCAAGCGCCCGAACCGTCCCATGCCCAAGGGCTCGGTCAAGCCGGCGGGCGAGATGCTGGAGCACAATCCCGGCGTCACCGCGCTGTGGGTGACCAAGGCCTATGACGTCAAGCGCGTCGGCCACGGCGTCCTGTTCGAGATCGGCGAGCCCGAGCGGGTCGAGTTCTTCCACAAGGGCAGGAAGGCGACCCGGGCCGAGATCGATGCCGGCATAAACAAGGGCTATCCGAAGCTGGAGGCCTCGGCGCGCACGCAGGGTTCATGGGCGCTGCGCGAGCTTGGCCGCCAGCGCGCCCGCTTCGAGCGCATGCTCGACGCCATGGAGCATGCGGCGTGATCTGCGAGGCATGCCATGGCACCGGGTCGGTCATCGCTGCGGCGACACTGGCCGAGGAGCAGCGCGGGCTCAACGACGTCTGGGCTGGCGATCCCTATCCGTTTCCATGCCCCGAATGCGGCGGCCACGGCGTCGTCCACTGCTGCGATGGCCTGCGGGCCGTCGCCTTCCATCATCAGCAAAGGAGACCTGACATGACCACCATCGACGAACACAAGCAGCAGCTGGCGCACAACCTCGCCGAGGCGGCCAAGAAGGCGGCACCAGCACCCGATCCGAACCAGCCGCAGGCCGCCGGCTTCCTGCCGGCCTTCGGTATCTGGGCCCTGATCGCCGGGCCGCTGGTCGACACCTTCGCCCGGATGATCAAGGAAGCCATCGAAGAGCGCGTCAAGGAGGAGGCCCGCAAATGACCCGCACCGAGCTTTTGAACTGGCTGGCGGTCGAGGACAGGTCCGCCCTCGGCGAATGCTCCGGCGCGCTGCTCGACCAGCTGGTGGCCGAGGGGCTGGCCGAGATCGGTCGCGCTCCCTTTGGCCTGCCCGATCATGCCCCCGTCAGCCTGACCGAGGCCGGATGGCAGGCCGTCAGGGCGAAGGAGAACTGATCCATGGGATCGTCGCCCACCGGCCATTTCCCCGAGCCGCCGCCGGAGCCGCCGTGGCGTCCCCGCAACGGGCCGAAGAAGCCGCGCTGGCCGAAGCCGAGCGCTGGAGGGGCCGCCCGCCACGCCGCCCAGCGCGGCGTCGACAAGCTCAAGCAGCAATTCGCAAAGGAGACTGACGATGCCAAAATCATGGCGGGAAATGACCGAGGCCGAACGGGCCGAGACGGTCGTCCAGATGAAAGCCGGCGCGCAGCGCGCCATGGATAAACTCGAGGCCGACCTCACCGCCCACCTGTTCAGGCGGGGCTGTCCCTATGTCGTCGTCATCAACGTCGACATCGTCGAGCCGCACCTCGCCGGGCAGCACCACGAATAAGCAAAGGAGAACGACGATGCCTCCCAAATCCGAAGCCCAGCGCCGGCTGATGCAGGCCGCCGCGCACGATCCCAAGGTCGCCGCCAAGACCGGCGTGTCGTCCAAGGTCGCCAAGGAATTCGCCGACGCCGACCCCGGCGGCAAGCTGCCGGCAAAAGCGAAATCGAAGAAGAAGGGCCCCAACCAGTTCGCCCTGCCGAGGGGGAAGAGATGAGCGACAGAGCATTCCAGTTTGCCAAGGTGACCGAGGACGGCAGGCCGCTGTCGGCGCTGCGCATCACCTGTTCGAACTGCCCTCAGACCACGCTGTTCGTGCAGCGCGGCTCGATCCGCAAGCCGCCGACCGCCGCCGAGCAGTTCTTCCGCAATCACGGTTGGCGGGTGGGCTCACGCCAGTCCGGGGACCTGTGCCCCCGGTGCATCGAGGCGGAAATCCGCCGCAAGAACCTCAAGCTCGTGGAGAAGGAAGAGATGAGCGAACCAGCGCTGAAGGCCGACCCGCCGAGGACGATGACCCGGGAGGACAGGAGGATCATCAACGACAAGCTCGACACGGTCTATTCCAACGACTGCTACGAGAACCCGTGGACCGACGCCAAGGTGGCCCGCGATCTCGGCGTTCCGCAGGCATGGGTGGCCGAGGTCCGCGATCAGTTTTTCGGGCCGGAAGGCTCCAATCCCGAGATCGAGGCCTTCCTCGGCCAGGTCGAGCCGCTGATGGCCGAGGCCAAGAAGTACACCGCTGACGCCAGCCAGCAGCTGGTCAAGTCGGAGGAGACGCTCAGGGCCGCCCAGACCTTGGTGCGCGCCGTTGGCGACCTGAGCGGGCGCATCTCGCAGCTGGAGCGCACCGCTCACCGGCTGGAACGCGAAATCGGCAAGTAGGGAGGCTGAGATATGAACTCCTCTGACAGGCAGCTGGCGCTCGATCTCTTGGAGGCGGCAGAGGAATACTTGCTGGCCCTGCTGCCGGAACTTCGCCGCGCCAAGAACGAAACAAGTTTGCCCGTCAGGTCGGGCGACACACAGGAGGCCCGCGAGAGGCTGATCGACACGCTGGCGGCGGTCGCGGTGATCAAGCGCGCCGAGGAGGATGGCCATGGGTGAAGCCAAGCGCCGCCGCAAGGCTGTCGGCGATCTCATTGACCCCGGTGGCCGCGAAGAACGCCTGATCCGCGTCGAGGCCCCGCATTTCACAGCCGCGCTCGTCATCGTCGACGGGCGCTGCATCAAGGCCCCGCCGATCCTGCACTGGGCGCTCGGCAAGGGCGAGGGTTGGCTCAAGGCCTACTTCGCGCAAAAGGGCTGGGAGATCGAGGAGGGACTGCAATGAACAAGATCGAGAAAGTCGTTTTCAACAGCGACAGGAAATTCGACATCCAGCTGTCGGACGCGCTGATCGAGGAACGCCAGCTGGCCCGGATTTTCAGTGAGGCCCGGCTGCACAGGATCGAGTTGAAGACCGAGACGTGGCAGTGGGAGCAGACCGGAAACATCTGCATCGAGTTTCGCGACGGCGGCAGGCCATCGGGCATCTCGACGACCGAGGCCGATTTCTGGGTCCATCAGCTGAAGCGCCCGGCGAGCGAGCCGGGAGAGAGCTTCACGCTGGTCTATCTCATGTTTCCCATCGAGCGGCTCAAGGCGCTGGCGCGCGCCGCAATCAAGGCTGGCCGGGTCCGTCACGGCGTCGGCGACGGCTCGCGCATGGATGTCGCGCTGGTGAGGCTTAAGGACATCCTGCAATGAGCGAAAAAATCTTCAGCGCCGCCGAACTGGCCAAGGAGGCCGAGCGCGAGGTCAGGCAGCGGCGCTGGACCTATGCGCGGCTGGTCGGCGAGGGACGCCTGCAGGCCGAGATCGCGGAGCGCCGCATCGCGCTGATGGAGGAGATCGCGCTCGAACTGCGCCGCCGCGCCGAGGCCGAGGAGCCGACGCTGCTATGACCGTCACCCCGTCGATGGACGACAAGGACACGCCGTCGCCGCCGGTCAGGACGACGGAAAAATATGAGCGCGACAAGGCCGCCGGCATCGAGCGGATCGGAAGCCCCGGCGACAGGAAATCAGTTGAGGAGACCCAGCATGACAAGCCCGGTTAGAGCCCTAGGAGCGGGTTCGTCAGCTTCAAATCGCTCTTGGGCCGCCGCCCAAATCTTTTCCGATCTACTCATCTCTCGATCTTGCGCCATGATCCTCGCCTTCTTTGATGTTGATCTCGCCGCCAGCACTGCTCGTCCATCAGTTGAGCTTCTCCCCGGCGTCGGTCTTGAGCGCGAAGCCGAAGCCGGCCTCGCCAGTGTCGTCGAGCGGCGTGATCTGCCATTGCCGGATATCGTGGACGATCTTGTCGACGCAGCGCTGGAACTGTTCAGGATCGCCGCCGCACTCGCGGCCAAGCATCAGGCCCAGCACCATGTAGATCACGGCGATTTCGTCCCTGAAAGACAGGTCCTCCTCTTCGAGCGCTTTCATGATCTCGAAAGCATACTCCGGCAGAGCAGGTCGCGTTTGGTCCGTGTTCATGATAGAACTCCTTCCTGCCGAAAGGCGGGCGAGCGGGAGCGATGCGCGTTCTACCCGGGGCGGCACCGCTCCCGCCGTTCCCCGCGCCGACGTCCCAGAAGGCGCGAGGGAACTGGTCAGGCTACCGGATCGCCCGGGCCAATATCTTAAACCCAAGTGCGCGCAATAGCGCTATCACGGTAGACAGGCGAGGCAATCTGGTCTCGCCATAGGCAATGTTGGAAACCGTGGTCGGGCACAGGCCAGCCTTCGCGGCGAGCTTGCCGTGCTTGGTCCTCGTCTGCCAGATGATGCGCTGCAGGAAGGCGCAGGCCTCGGCGATGTCGTGAAGCTCGACCTCTTCCTGCTCGCTCGACAGCTTCTTGGGAAAGCGGATTATCGCCGCCGCGTCGGTCGTCTTGAGTGCCGCGTTTGCCATTTCGTCCTCTCCTGTTGGCTTTTCAAATCCTGACCGCGTAGGGCTCGCCGGTCGCCTCGGTCAGCACCGCCGCGATATCGCGCTGGCTGTGCTCCTTGTCGACAACCCCGCTCGTCGCCTCGACCCAGTCTTGGCCGGTGATCGACGGCGGGAAAACGCCGATGGCCTTGGTGTTGTCGTAGCGGATCAGCGCGGCGAAGCCCTCCTTGCCGCGCCGGTCGAGATAGGCAAGCAGCGCCGGATCGCGCCATGCGTCGGGGAATTTCGGATCGCACCAGACCTGCACGACCGGAAAGCTCACCGGCTCGCCGTCTTGGGTCACCTTGACGTAGTCGACCATGGTGTCGACGACATAGTGGCTGTGGTCGGGACGCCTCAATTCCGCGGTGTCGTCCCCGGTGAGCCAGCGGCAGTTCCACAGCGCGCAGGAGAGCGGCATCGCCGGCTGGCGATAGACGGCGCAGCCCTTGCCGGTGCGCTGGTGGCGGCAGCGCTGGCCAGCCCGCTTGGTCAGTTCCCTGACCGGCAGCAGCCGGCAGCACAGCGTGCAGGAGCCGCATTTCCTCATTTGAGCAGGTTCCACAGGCGGCCCTCGGGATGGCCGGACGTTTCCTCGTCGATGCGAGGCCCGAGAAAGTTCGGGCCGCGCTTGCGCACCGTCACCAGATAGCGGGTCAGCTGGCAGTCGCCGTCGCGGTCGAAGCTGGAGACCACGAGCGCGTCGTCGCGATATCTGGCCGGCAGGCTGGCGACGCCGTCACGCTCCGCCAGCGCCAACAGTTCGGCGACCTTCTCGGGTTCCTCGTCGCGGATCGATGCGAACACGACCTCGCTGACAAAGGCATAGGCGTGGGCGCGGTAGTCGGCCATCACCGAGCGCATCATGCGCGTGAACAGGTCCTTCTCGTACTGGCTTTGCCACGGCGTTTCTATCCACCATACGGTGAGGCCATGGGCGATCAGCCACAGGATCGGAGCCTCGCCCTTGCGGGCGAACACCTCCTCGGCATGCGCCGCCGCCTTTTCGTGCAGGTCCTGCCGCGACGGCACCGCGTCGAGATTTTCGATGCGCTGCAGGATTGGCCGGCTCGTTGCGAGCATCCTCATTGCGGCCTCTTGATCCTGATGCTCATCGGAAGCCCTCGATATAGCGCTCGGCTTCGCGTGGGTCGCCCGATATGGCGGCCCTGAGCCCGAGGATGGAAATAGTAGTCTCAGGCCCAAAGCTCGTTTCCGGGTGGTCCTGCATGTCTTTCATCATCGCGGTGACGGCATTGACCGGATCACCCTTCGCCAGATAGGCCCGGGCGCGCTTCTTGCAGGCCTCCAGATG
Source organism: Mesorhizobium sp. M1409 (assembly GCF_040317535.1). NCBI lineage: Bacteria > Pseudomonadati > Pseudomonadota > Alphaproteobacteria > Hyphomicrobiales > Phyllobacteriaceae > Mesorhizobium > Mesorhizobium sp. M1409. The sequence continues at coordinate 44,982 of NZ_JAMYKV010000027.1, read as the reverse complement.
CTCTTCGCGGGTCCTCACAGCCACACCTCGACGATGACCGGATCGTCGGTCGGATCGCGGTCGAGATGGACCAGCCCCTCCTGCTCGAACTGGGCGCGCAGGTCTTCGATGGCATCGGTCTCGATCAGCTGGTCGGTGGCGACGACGCCATCCTTGGTGATCAGCGACAGCCGGGCGCAGTAGCGGGCCTGCACGTCCTTCGCGCCTTCGAAGACGGTCCAGATGCGCAGCGTGTTCTTCGGGTCATAGAACGCCACCGTGCCCATCACGCGGCCTCGCGCGGCAGCGGCAGGTAGAGCTTGTCCTTGAGGATGATGTTGCCGTTGTCGCGCAGGTTTTTCAGCGCCCAGTAGACGTGGTCTCGCCGCTTCTTTTCGGGGCGCTCGCCCAGCACCGCGAAAATCACCTCGCGCGAGGTCAGCGGCGCGGTGGTCTTGCGCAGCGCCTCGATGATCGCGTCGCGGTCGCGTTGCGCCCGTTCGGGATCGAGCTTGATCGATTTGCCCTTGTTGCCGGTTCGCTTGGAGGTCTTGGTGCGGGGACCGTCCAGCTGCAGCGGCATGGTGCGGCGGATGGTCACCAGAGGCCGCTCCTGCGCTTGGACGCCGTGCAGCTGCTGCAGCACCCTGAGCGCGACCTCCAGTTCGGCCACCTCCTGCCGGCGCTGCCTGAGCAGGCTTTCAACCTTCGCCAGATCGGACATGTCAGCCCCTCACGACGACGTCGAAGCCAAGCGCGTAAAGCACCTGAAACACGGTCGCGGCGCGCGGCGATTTGGTCTCGCGGTTGGCCAGTTTGGAAATCGTCGTGGCGCAGACGTGGGATTTGTCGGCCAGCCTTGCGTACTTCTGCTTCGATCTCATTATTTCAGCGGAAACGAATATAACCAGATCGGCGATGTTCTCGAATGAATACTCTTCGGCCTCGTCGAGGCGCGTTGATCTGTCCCTCGTGGCCCGATGCTGGGCAAAATTGACGATTTCAGCCTGGCTCTGCACTTTTGGACCCTTTCCAAAGCAGCGAGCCCCCCTCTCTAAAACTTTAACTGTCACTACGCTTTCAAGTCAACCCAAGATGGCAATTTGGCAATCTTAGACTTTGGCGTTATGTTCCCTGCCAATGTGGTAATAGGGCACCACATCGATGTGGTATTAGGATACCGCAAGCACGGAGCTTCAAATGCCGGCTCTGGAGAACATCCGACACGAGCGTTTCTGCCTGCTTGTAGCCAAGGGCAAACATGCCGCCGACGCCTATGCGCAGGCTGGCTTCAAGGCCTCCAATCCCGATCTCACCTCGCGCAGCGCCTCGAAGCTGCTGAAGCGGGACGACGTCACGCTGCGCCTGCGCGAACTGCAGGCCAAGGAGGCCAAGCGCCTCAACGTCAATGTCGACCTGCTGGTCTTCAAGCTGGAGGAAATGTTCAAGCTCTCCAAGCGCACCAAGCAGCCGGCAGCTGGCGTCGGCGCGGTGATGGGGATGGCCAAGCTGCTCGGCCTCGTCGTCGACAAGGCCGAGGTCGAGGGCACGCTCAGGCGGCCCATGCGCGAACCGTCCGACGTCAAGCAGATGAGCCTCGACGAGTGGCAGCGCCGCTTCGCGCCGGCCTCGTCCAAGATGCTCGACCCGAAGCCCAATGACGGCTCGCAGGCGCTCGCCAAGGCCCGCGCCAGCCTCGGGGGCGGCAAGTGAACGTCGCCGTCACCGTGCAGCCGGGCTTCGTCCCGCAGCGGGGGCCGCAGACGGCGTTCATCAACTGCCCCTGCGACATCGTCATCTTCGGCGGCGCGCGCGGCGGCGGCAAGACGCACGGCTCGCTCGGCGATTTCTGGATACACGCCGAGGACTATGGCGAGTTCGCGCGCGGCCTGATGGTGCGCAAGACCCGTGAGGACCTCAAGGACACCATCGCTGCCGGCGTGACCATGTTCGGCTCGGCGGCGCAGTGGAAGGAAAAGGGCGGCTATTTCCAGTTCCTCAACGGGGCCAAGCTCTATTGCGCCTACCTCGAAACCGACCGCGACGCCGAGAACTATCAGGGCTGGTCGCTGACCCGGGTCTATGTCGAGGAACTGACCCAGTACGGTTCTGGCTCGCCGGTCTTCAAGCTGCTCGCCTGCCTGCGCTCGGCGCATGGCGTGCCGTGCCAGATGAAATGCACCTGCAACCCCGGCGGTCCCGGCCATCACTGGGTCAAGGCGTGGGTGATCGATCTCGGGCCCTTCAATGCGGTCACGGACCCCGAAAACGGCCTGACGCGGGTCTTCATCCCGTCGCGGCTGGCCGACAATCCCAAGCTGCTGGAGAACGATCCCGGCTACATCAACAAGCTCAAGGCCTCCGGCTCGGCGCAGCTGGTCAGGGCGTGGCTGGAGGGCGACTGGAACGTCATCGAGGGCGCGTTCTTCCCCGAATTCAACACCGCCCGGCACGTCATCCCACCCTTCGTCGTCCCCGACTGGTGGACCCGGTTCCGCTCGATGGACTGGGGCTCGGCCAAGCCGTTTTCCATCGGCTGGTGGACGGTCGTGCAGGAGGATTTCAGGCTCGGCCAGCATGCGCTGCCGCGCGGCGCAATCGTGCGCTACCGCGAATGGTACGGAGCCCAGCCGGGCCGCCAGAACGAGGGCCTGAAGATGCCCGCCGAGGCGGTCGCCAAGGGCATAGTGACCCGAGAGACACATGCGGGCGCGCGCGAGCGCATCGCCTATGGCGTGCTCGACCCGGCGGCCTTCGCGGTGATCTCGGGGCCGTCCATCGGCGAGACCATGCTGCGTCATGGCGCGCCGTTCCGCCGCGCCGACAACACCCGCGTGTCGCGCGACAAGCGCATGGGCGGCTGGGATCAGGTCCGCGCCCGCCTGGTCGGCGACGGCGATGGCCGCCCGATGATCTTTTTCTTCGAGACCTGCCGCGACCTGATCCGCACGCTGCCGATGATGCAGCACGACCAGCACCGCGCCGAGGATGTCGACACCGATGGCGAGGACCATGCCGTCGACGACCTGCGCTATGCCTGCCTGTCGCGGCCCTACATCCAGCGCATGGGCCGGGAGGAGGACCGCAATCCATACCTGATCGCCAACGCCTTCAAGCTGCACGAGTTGAGGTGAGAAGATGGCGCAGGACCCCGATCTCACCCCGCTGCCGACCGACACGCCATCCGCTGGCGGCAAGCCCGATGGTGTTACCGCCGCGCCCGAACCCGACGCCTCCGAGGTCGACACCGGTTACTGGTCGCGCTGCCTTGAGGACGCCGAGCGGGCCGAACGGGACTTCCGCGAGCGGGGCCGCGAGATCATCCAGATTTACCGCAACGAGACCCGCAACACCCGCACCGGCAGGCTGTCGGCTGGCCCGGTGACATTCAACATCCTGTTCGCCAACACCGAGGTGATGCTGCCGGCGGTCTACCAACGGCCACCGACGCCCGTGGTCCGTTCCCGGTTCACCAAGGTCGCGGAGCCGCCGCCGCCGCCGCCGATGCCGCCGCCGGGCCCCCCGATGCCCCCCACCCCCGGCGTTGCACCTGTGGCCGGTGGAGGCCCGCCGACGGCCCCCGGAGTGCCATTTCCTCCGGGGGCACCGCCCATGCCGGGGGCACCGCCTGCGGGCGCTGGAGCCCCGCCGATGCCGCCGCCGGGACCGGGTGGACTTGAGCCCGCTCCTTCGGGTCCACCGGGTCCACCCCCGGGCGCGCCGATCATGCTGCCCGGCACCGAGCCGGGTCCGATGTCGCCCGGCCCGATGGCGATGGGCTCGCTGCCGCCGCCGATGCTGCCGCCACCGCCGCCGCCGGGTCCGCAGCCGGCTCCGGGCCGCCCGGCGCAGAAGGACATCGAGACCGCCGCCTCCGTCATCCAGAAGGCGCTGGAGGTCGTCGTCGAGGACGAGCACAGCCACGAGGCCGTCAAGATGGCGATCAAGGACGTGCTGCTGCCCGGGCGCGGCGTGTGCCGCGTGCGCTGGAAGCCGCAGATGGTCGACAGGCCGGTGATGGCCGGCGACGGCACCACGCCGCTGCCGGGGCCCGAGGGCCAGCCGCCGCAGCAGGAAATCAAGGTCTGGGAAGAGGTCGACGACGAGTATGTCTATTGGGAGGACCTGCTGGTCGACCCGGTGCGCTCCGTCGCCGACATGGACTGGATCGCTTTCCGCCACCTGTTCACCAAGGAACAGCTGGAGACCGAGTTCGCCGGCTCCGAGCAGTACGACAAGCTGAAGGGCGCGGGCCGGCTCGGCGACATCCTCAAATGGACCGACGAGAGCGCCGCCAAGTCGCCAGTCGGCGGCGGCTCGGCGCTGAAGTCGGCCAAGAACCTCGGCGACCACGTCAAGAAGGCGATGGTGTGGGAAATCTGGGACCGCGCCAGCCGCCGCATCATCTGGTTCATTCGCGAGGTCTCCGGGCTGGTGCTGCGCGTCGATCCCGACAGCCTGCAGCTGGAGGGCTTCTATCCGATCCCGGCCCCGATGCTGGCAGTGACCACCACCGACAGCCGCATCCCGCGTCCGTTCTATGACCTCTACGCCAAGCTCGCCGCCGATCTCGACGAGACCTCCGACCGCATCTCCAAGCTGACCAAGCAAGTGAAGGTGCGCGGCGGCTACAATGCCGCCTCCCGCGAGGTCGCCGACATCCTGACAGCCGGCGACAACAAGATGATCCCGGTCGAGGGCGTCGACCTGATCAATGGCGGCCTCAACAATCACATCTGGCTGATGCCCATCGTCGAGTTCATGAACGCGCTCGACAAGCTGTTCCTCGCCCGCGAGCAGCAGAAGCAGGCGATCTACGAAATCATGGGCATCTCCGACATCATGCGCGGCGCGACCAAGGCCTCCGAGACGGCGACCGCGCAGCGCATCAAGGGCTCGATGGGCGTGTCGCGGCTGGAGGATGCAAAATCCGCTGCGGCGAATTTCGTGCGCGACCTGTTGCGCCTCAAGGCCGAGATCATCGCCCAGAATTTCGATGCCGCGACGCTGGAGGCAATGACCGGCGAGGCGGTGACGCCGCAGGTGATGGCGATCCTGCGCTCCGATTTCCAGCGCACCTGCGCCATCGACATCGAGGCCGACAGCACCGTGGTCGCCGACGAGCAGGCCGAGCAGCAGGCCATGGCGCAGATCATGCAGTCGATACAGGCGGTCATGCAGGGCACGCAGGCCATGCTGATGACGCAGGTCATGCCGCCGCCGCAGGTGGTCCAGCTGTCGCTCGAACTGCTCAAGATGTTCCTGCACCCGGTGCGCTACTCACGCGGCGTCGTGCAGATGATCTCCGAATTTCAGCAGCAGCTGCAGGTCATGGCCCAGCAGCCGCCGCCACCGCCTCCGCCGGGCCCCGGTGTTCCTCCCTCTCCACCGCCCGGCGCAGGTGGGCATCCCGGCGCGGGTGGACCGCCGGGACGTCCGCCAGGTCCACCGCCCATCGTGCCGCCACGTCCCGGCGGCAATGGCGGCATGCCACCCATCCCGCAACCAACAGGAGGTCTGAGATGACCAAAGAACCGCAGCCAGCCCCACGGGCCAAGACCGGTCCCGACACCTTCAAGACCTACAGCGAACTGAACCCCGGCGATGATCCGGTGACCAAGGTCGTCGAGGAGCCGGTGCGAGCCACGCTCGTCGACATCTCGCCTCGCGAGCCCTATCCGACCGGCTCGCCGCCGCTTCGCACATGGGCCCAGATCAACGGCTACAGCGAAGACGCGGTGAAGTAGTGGGCCCGCGTGACCAGCCGACGCGCTTCGGCGTGCCGGTCAACTACGAGACCGGCGAGCCGCTGACCGACCGCCAGATGCACCATCTGGAGGCGATCAAGGTGGCGGCGGACGTCCTCTACGCCGCCATGCACGAGGCCGAGGGGTCGGGACCGCCGGGCGAGCATCAGGACCATGTCTTCCAGTCGCGGCGGATGGCCATTGCCGCCACGCATGTGGAGACCGCCCTGATGTTCGCCCGCAAGGCGGCGCTGGAGGCGAAATGACCGTCTGGGTGATGCGCGACGGGCAGCTGGTCGACAAGGCTTCCGTGCCGGCTGCGCGGGCCGATTTCAGATCCATTTTTCCGGCCCCGAGGATCAGCCGCATGGAGCCGTTCGAGAGCCCCGTGACGGGCAAGGAAGTCACGTCGTGGCGTCAGCGTGACGCCGAGATGCGCGCGGTCGACGCGTTCGACCCGCGCGATTTGCCCCGCGACCACGTCTACAGCCGTGGCCGCGCGGTCCAGTTGAAGGAGGCCAGCGATGGCTCAGGATCAGGAACAACAGAACCCTCCAAACGGGGCCGCGCCGCCGGCCCAGACTGAGCGCAAATCGCTGCGCCAGATCGCCGAAGAGACATGGGACGAAGTCGCCGACGAGGGCGGCAATAGCGACGACACCTTGGCCGCCGATGAGGCGCAGGGTGGACAGGAGGGGCAACCACGCGATACTCTGGGCCGCTTCGCCGCCAAAGCGGAGGCGAAGCCGGGAGAGCAATCGGCGGAAGATGCCGATCCAGCCCCGCCCCAGAATGACGATGACGCGCCCGGTGAGGCGAAGCCGGCTGATCCAGCCCAAGGGAGCAATCAGCCACCGCAGCATTGGCCCGAACAGGCCCGCAAAATGTTTGCGCGGCTCGACCCCGAAGGACAGACCTTCCTTCTGGACCGACACCGCGCCATGGAGCAGGACTATCAGGCGAAGGCGCAGGCCAACGCGACAGCAGTTCAGTTCACGCAGGCGCTGGCCCCGGTATTCCAGGACCCGGTCATTTCCGGGTCGCTGCAGCAGGCGGGAGCCTCTCCCTTCGACGCAATCGCGCAGTGGGCAGGCTTCCACAAACGGGCGATGGACCCCAATCCGGACGTCCGTTTCCAGCTGTGGCAGGAACTCGGGCAGCGCATGGGGCTCAACTCAGCGGCGACAGGCCAGATGAGCCAGTCGGGACTGGCGGGCCAGCTTTCCGAAGACGACCTCAAGGACCCGGCTATCCGGTATTTTGCCGACCACCTCGGCAAGACCTTCAACGACGTGCAGGCGCTCAGGGGCGAACTGCACCAGATGCGCCAGCAGGATGCCCAGAGGCAGACTGCCGAGGTCCAGCGGGTCACACGATGGGGTATCGACAGCTTCGCCGACGAGAAGGATCAGCAGGGCAACCTGCTGCACCCGCATTTCGACGCCGTGCTGCCGCAGATCATCGAGCTTTTCCGGGCCAACCCGGATCGCGACCTGCGCGAGGCCTACGAGACGGCGCTCTGGATGGTGCCCACAATCCGGCAAGGACTGGTCACTGCCGCGCAGAGTGCGAAGCAGAAAGAGCAGGACAACCGGCGGGCCCGGCAGGCGGTGCGGTCGAACGTGCGGGGGATCACCTCGCCCGTGTCGAAGCCGCAGCAGCCTGATGGCAAGGCTCAGGGCTTGCGCGCAACGTTGGAGGCTTCAGCGGACGAGGTCGGCATCTAGGGGGCAGGAAGCCCCATAGGAGCCCATCATGCCTGAACCGACTGTCAACCAGTTGGTGGCGACCACCATCAACAACTACCACAAGGAATTCGCCGACAACGTCTCGAACTCGAATGCGGTGACCGCCATGCTCAGGCAGGGCGACCGCATCCGCGTCATCGACGGCGGCAAGGCGATTTCCACCCCGCTCACCTATGCCGAGGAGACCTTCGCTTGGTATGTCGGCACCGAGCTTCTGTCGCGTGCCGTCAAGGAGACCATCTCCGAGGCGGACTACGAGCCGGCCAACGCGGTGGCATCCGTCACCCTGTCCGGTCCCGATCTCGCCAAGAACCGGGGCCGCGAGCGCATCCTCAACCTGCTTGAGGGCAAGCTCGACAACGCCGAAGCCACGATGAAGAACAACATCACCAAGGCCGTCTACGGCGACGGCACGGTGGCGAAAAGTTTCGCCGGTCTCAAGGCCTTCGTCACCAACGACGGCACCGGCACGGTCGGCGGCATCGACAGCGCGACATGGGCGTTCTGGAGGAACCAGTTCCAGCCCATAGCCCGCAACGCCGGCACGCTCGAATTCGCCGCCGTCAAGGCGGGGATAAACGCGCTGTGGATGAAGCTGGTGCGCGGCACCGAACACCCCGATCTGGTGCTGGCCGACGCCGAGATTTACTCGACCTACGAGAGCGGCCTGCAGGACAACCAGCGCTATGCCGACGCGAGGCTCGGCGCTCTCGGCTTCGAGACGCTGAAATACAAGCAGGCGGCGCTCACCTTCGACGGCGCGGCGACCGGGCTTGTCGGCGGCTACATGCTCAACACCAAATACCTCAAGTTCGAGGTCTACTCGGGCCGCAACTTCGAACCGCTCGACCTGCCTGACCAGTCCCCCGACATGGATGCCGTGACTAGGCACATCGCATTCATGGGCGGGCTGACGCTGTCCAACCGGGCGATGCAGGGCCGCATCCTGCTGACCGGCTGACCCCTATAAGGCGCGCCTTACGTCACAGGTAAGGCGCGGCCTTGAGGGCGGTCGGTGTCCTGATCCGCGCTGCCCGCCCTCTCTCAAAGGATCAGAAGGAGAATTTCATGTCTGACACCCCGACGCTGGCGCGCTTCTTCACCGGATGGGCCGAGGATGGCGTTTCCAAGGACGGCCTTCCGCACTACCGCGAGACCGTGAAAATCAAGCTGTCGCGCCCGCCCTACCTGCAGCTGGAGCGCGAAGCCACCGAGGCCGATTTCGAGGATTACGAAGGCCCCTACAAGCTGTTCCTGAAGGAGCAGCAGGCCAAGCGCAAGACGCCGGCCTCCGAGGGCTTCCCGCTGGCGCTGTGGCCGGTGATCTCCGCCGCCGAGCTTGCCATGCTGGCGGCCCGCGACGTCTACACCGTCGAGCAGCTGGCCAAGCTTTCCGGGCGCGGCAACGAGACGATGCCGGGCGAACTGCGCGCGCTGGCCGAGCGGGCCAAAAAGATGATCGACATGTCGAAGGACATCGGTCGCCACGAGATCATCATCCGCGAGAAGGACAGCCAGATCGAGGTGCTGAAGGAGCAGGTGAAGGAACTCGGCAGCACCATCAAGGCGCAGGACGGCATCATCAACTCGCTTCGGCAGAAGGTGGCCTGACATGCCCGGCCTGATCAGCGTCAAGGACTGCATCTCGCAGGCCTCCATGGAGATCGGGATCGCCCAGCGCCCGATCACCACGGCGGTGGCCTCGGCTGATCAGGACATCGTCCAGATGCTGGCGCTGCTCTCGGCGGTCGCCGACGAAGTGCTTCTGGAGCAGCCCTACAAGGTCTCGCTCGGCGATGGCGTGTGGGTTGTCGACGTCGACGAGAACCCGAAGCCGCAAGGCATCACCTCCGACAGCGACCTGATCGCCTTCGACAGCCGGCTCGCCATCGACGGCGTGAAATACCGGTTCCTTAAGGCCAAGGGGCTCGAGTTCGGCGAGGAGATGCGGGATTTCCTGTCGCGCCTCAACAAGCTCGGCGCGCGCGCCAACGCCGTGGTGCTCGACCTCGAACTCGACGAGGGGCGGATCACATGAGAATGATGCCGTCCCGTTACACGCAGCCGACGCCCGCGCGCACCAAGCGGTCGATGGCCGCCGTCAGGCACATCTCGGCACCGCTCAAGGGCCTGTCGCTGACCTCCAAGCTGGTCGAGGGCGACCCGCTGTCGGCGGTGGTGCTCGACAACTGGACGGTCGAGGAAAACCTGATCAGGGCCCGCCCTGGTATCGCCGTGAAACTGACGCTTGCCGGCGGCGCGCCGGTCGAGACGCTGGTGCCGTTCTTCGGCGCGCCGAAGAAGATCGCGGCGGCCTCCGGCGGCAGCGTTGTGACGCTTGACGGCACGGTGGTCCATGGCGGCTTCGCCGGCAACGACTGGAGCTTCACCTCCTTCTCCAACCTCGCCTCGACCGTCTACTCCGTCATGGTCAACGGCCTCGACGGCGTGTGGTCTTGGGACGGCGCGGCGATGGTCAAGGAGGTCGTCACCGCGCCCGCCGGCAAGCCCTACATCGTGCCCGACCAGTTCAACGTCGTGCTGACGCACCAGAAGCGGCTGTGGTTCGCCGACAGCAGCAACCGCTCGGTCTACTATCTGCCGCTGCAGCAGAAGTCCGGCGAGGTCAAGGAGCTTCCGCTCAACGCCATTTTCAAGCGCGGCGGCACCATCAGGGCCATCGCGACATGGACGGTCGACGGCGGCGACGGCCTCGACGACCAGTTGGTCGTATTCACCGACAATGGCGAGGCGGCGATCTATTCCGGCATCGACCCCGACACCGATTTCTCGCTGACCGGCGTCTACTACTTCGACAGCCCGATGTCGAAGCGCTCGGTGGTCAACTATGGCGGCGAGCTTCACGTCCTGATCTCGACCGGGCTGGTGCCGATGTCGCGGCTGATGCGCGCCGAGACCGAGCAGCTGGGCAAGCTTTCCGACAGGCAGGTGTTCTCGGCCTTCGCCAAGGCTTCCGCGCAGCGCGGCGTGCCCGGCTGGGGCGTGCTGCTCGATCCGACGTCGGGGCGCATGATCGCCAACCTGCCGCATGGCGGCAAGGTCTACCGGCAGATGGTCCGCTTCACGCCGGGGCTGCAGTGGGCGACGTGGTCGGCGCTGCCGGCGCGCAGCTGGGGCTGGGTCGACAACCGGCTCTACATCGGCTCCGACGACGGCAAGGTCTACGAGGTCAGTTCGCTCAACCTCAACGATGCCGGCAAGCCGATCCGGGTCGACGTGCAGGGCGCGTGGTCGAGCTTCGGCACGCCGGCCACCAAACAATTCAAAATGGTTTTGCCGTACCTGCAGACGGACGGCACCCCGAGGGCAATGGTCGACATCAAGGTCGACTACGACACCTCAGACCCGCTCAACCAGCCCGACGTCACGCTCGGCGGCGGCCCGGCGGGAACGTGGGAGCTTGCGACGTGGGACGTCGACAGCTGGGGCGGCGCGCTCGTCGGCCACAACAACTGGTCCGGCGTCGGCGTCATCGGTCGGGTCGGCGCGCCGCGTCTGGTGGCGCTGATCTCCAACTGCGAGTTCGCGCTCACCGGCTGGGATGTCATCTACGAACCCGGGAGCCTGTTCGGATGATCAAGATCAGCTTTGACCCACTCGATGACTATGCCAAGGCCTTCCTGTCCGAGGAAACCGGGATCGATTTCACCCGTCAGGACATGCGCCACTGGTTCTGCGTCACCGCCACCAACGAGCACGGGGCCGTCGTCGGCGTCATCGCCGCCGAGCCCAAGACGTGGTTCGACTGGCACTTCAACGCCGCCTGTGTCGACCAGCGCTGCGTCACCCGCAAGCTGTTCAGGACGACCTTCAGGGCCCTGTTCACCCAAGCGGTCAGGATCACCGCGCTCATCGATCCGACCAACGAGCGGGCGATCTCCAACGCTAGGAGGCTGGGCTTCGTCTACGAGGGCTTCCTGCGCATGGGCGTCGAGGGCCGCCGCGACGCGCTGATGTTCGGCATGCTCGCCGAGGACTGCCGTTTCCTGCCCGGCTATGACCCGGCGCAGACCTCCATTCGACCCACAGCACCGGGAGGACATCATGGTCTCCAGCCCCTCTCCGCCTGATCCCTACAAGCAGGCATCGGCGCAGCAGGCCGCCGATCTGGGAGCCTCGACCGGGTCGTCGATCATCAACAACCCGAACATCAACAACCCCTACGGCTCGCAGTCCTATGCGCTGGCCGGCTACGAGACGATCTACGACGCGCAGGGCAAGCCGCAATACGTGCCGCGCTACACCCAGAACACCACGCTCTCGCCAGACCAGCAGAAGCTGCTCGGCCTGCAGACGCAGACCCAGTACAATCTCGGCCAGACCGGCGTGCAGCAATCGGCCAAGCTCAACAATCTGCTCGGCACCAGCCTCGACACCACCGGCCTGCAGGACTGGTCGGCGGGGCAGGCACCGGGCCAGCTGGCCACCACCTATGGCGGCAACAACCCGGTGCAGATGGGCATCGGCTCCGGCGGCGATGTGCGGCAGGATCAGGCCCCGACCGACCGCAAGGCCGTCGAGGACGCGATGATGAGCCGCTACCTCGACACCGCCAACAAGCAGAACACCGCGCAGGACGTGCAGATGGCGGCGCGCGGCCTCAACCCCGGCTCGGCGCAGTATTCCTCGGTCGACGAGACCCGCCAGAAGGCGCTGACCGACGCGCAGATGCAGGCCTATCTCGGCAGCGGTCAGGAAAGCCGCGCCTCGCAGGATGCCTACAATCAGGCCCAGAACCAGCGCTTCACGCAGGGCGCGGCTCAGGGCCAGTTCGCCAACGCGGCACAGCAGCAGGCCTACCAGCAGGCGGCGGAGCGGGCTGGCTTCGGCAACACCGCCGCGACCCAGCAGTACCAGATGGGGCAGGACTACTCGTCCTTCCTCAACAATCTGCGGCAGGGCCAGATGCAGGAGCGCACGTCGCTCAGGAACCAGCCGATCAACGAAATCTCGGCGCTGATGAGCGGCTCTCAGGTGACCGTGCCGCAGTTCCAGCCGTTCTCGCAGCAGGGCATCAACGCCGCCCCGATTGGCCAGTACATCGGCCAGAATTACGCCAACCAGGCCAACGCCGCCGCGCAGCAAAATCAGGGTCTGTTCGGCCTCGGCTCGTCGTTGCTGGGCGGCATGTTCAAGGCATCCGACCGGCGGCTGAAGGAAGACATCGAGCCGCTCGGTGGCCAGCTGGCCGGCGTGCCGCTCTACCGCTTCCGGTTCAAGGGCCAGCCGCAGCCGAGCGCGGGCGTGATGGCCGACGAGGCGCGCCAGCTGCACCCGGACGCCGTCATCGAGATCGACGGCTTCGACGTGGTCGACTACCGCCTGCTGGTCGCCAGACACACAGGAGGATTGAGCCATGGGTTCTAGCGGCTCCAGCAACTACCCCGAGCCGAACATCCCGGCACCGCCGGCCTCGACGATTGCGCCGCAGGGCCAGACCGCGCCGTTCACGCCGAACTTCGTCAACTTCCTGCCGACCGATCCGACGCGGATGGCGACCGGTCTGACGCCCGAGATGGTGCAGGCGATCATGGCGTCGGCGCAGCGCCCGGTGCCGCCGCCGCAAAGCCCAGCGCTGCCTGTGGCCGCCCAGAACCGCAACAAGCTCGCCCAGACCATGAGCGGTAGCCGTGGCGGCTCGCAGCAGCCATGGGCGCGTGAACGTGGAGGAGGGAGCCGCTGATGGCCACTCTGCTTGGTGCCTTGCTCAGAAATGAAAGCGGTGGGCGCAACGTCGCCAACACCCATCAAGGCACCTCGTCGGGCCAAGCTCAAGGCTATTTCCAGATCACGACCGGAACGTGGAACGATTTCGGCGGCCAGAAATATGCGTCGAACCCGATGCAGGCGAGCTACGAGCAGCAGGCCGAGATCGCTTCGAAAATCCCGCTCAAGCGCTGGGACAAAAGCACGCTTGCCGCCATGCGGGCGACTGGCAGGCCCATTGACCCCTCGCGCACCCTTGGCGAGAACCTCGCCATGCATGGCGAGAGTTTCGGCGGCGGCGGCGGTCAAGCCGCAGCACCGCCGCAGGCGGCCCAGCCGCGCGTCATGGATGGACCGAAGGGTCAGGAGCAGATCGAGCCCGCCGGCTATTCGACGCGCCCACAGGGGCCCGTGGAGGCGGCTGGCGGCGGTCGCGGCGCCGATCCTCTCGGTATAGCCTCGCTGTTCTCCAACCGCCCTGGCGGCCCCGTGGAAGCGGCTGGAGGTGGCGTGGGCTCCGAGGCCGGCATGGGCGCTGTTGCCGCCCCTCAAGCCGAGCAGCCGACATCGCTCAGGGATCGGCTCGGCGAGGCGCTGCTGAAAGGCGGCAAGGGAATGATGGCGGGCGGTTTCAAGCCGTTCAGCTACGACGTCGCGCCACAGCCGGCGGCGGCCCGGGTCAATGCCGGATCGATGCCGGTGATCGATCCGCAGCAGGCCGAGATGCAGCGCCAGCAGCTGGCGCAGGTCATGGCGCGCTTGAATGCAGGGAGGCTGGTCTGATGGCGCGGATCGCGAATTTCACCTCCGCAGGCGTTCCCAGCGGTGCCGCCGGCATGACGCTATCGGAATTGATGGCGCGCCAGAAGGAACTGGCCGAGCGGCAGGCCTCGCTCTCCGGCCCGAACCCGGGCTCCTCGACCATTGCCGGCGGCCTCGGCCAGATGGCGAACGCACTGTTCACCGGGCTGGAAGAGCGCAAGGCATCCCAGCAGGAGGCCGAGGGCCGGCAACGGCTGACGGACATCTTGACGGGCATCAATCCTGAGACAGGGGCGACATCCGAGCAGTGGGGGCAGGCCTATCAGCTGGACCCCGATCTCGGTGCCAAGCTGCTGGAGGGCGCAACGCAGGCCCGGGCTGCGGCAAGGCAGCGCGAGCAGCAGCTGGCCGATGTTGCCAGCCAGCGGGACTGGACGCAGGGCCAGACGGCAGCGTCGCAGGCCTTCCAAGAGGCCCAGCAGGGACGCTCGCTGGCCGCCACCGCCGGTCAGAACGAGTTGACGCGCGAGGCGGCGGCCAAGGCTGCGGGCACGCCGAAAATCTCCGACATCTCCGGCGTGCGTCAGGACGTCATTTCCGACCCCAGCTACAAGAACATGGCGCAGGCGGTGCCGATCTGGTCGTCGATGCAGGACGCGGCCACGCGCGACACGCCGCAGGCCGACCTCAACATGGTCATCGCTCTGGCCAAGCTGTTCGATCCGACGTCCGTGGTGCGGCAGTCGGAAAGCGGGGCGGTGGAACTGACCGGCAACCTGCCCGCGCAGCTGGCCGGGCAATTCAAATATCTGACCGCCAAGCCGGGTTCGAGACTGCCTGAAGAGGTCCGTCAGGGGATGCTGGCGGAAGGCTGGAGCCGCGTCAAAGGCTACTCCGACGCCTACGGCAAGACCGCCGACTTCTACTCCAACCTCGCCAAGGAAAGCGGCATCCCCACCGAGAAGGTCGTGCCGTCGTTCGGCGACCTCAAGCCCTATACGGCACCAGCGGAAGTGCCGGTGCCGGCGGGACCGGATGACCGAGGATCGACGCCCAGCAGCCAGCCGCAACCGCTTCCAAGCGACCTGCCGCTGATCAAGCCGAACGTGTCCTACACGTTCCCCGATGGCCGCACGGGCGTCTGGGGTGGCGTCGGAAATATCGCCGACCAGACGACGTGGAAGTTCACGCCAGCACCGGGAGGAGGCTGACATGCCCCTGCCTGCATGGATGATGCAGCCTGACCCAGCCGCCACCACTCCGGCGGCTGGCGGCGGCCTGCCAGAGTGGATGACGAAGAAGGCACAGCCCACCATCGGCGAGGACATCGAGGCCACCGCGCCGCGTGCCCTGCGCACCGGAATGGAGTTGGTCCCGGCTGGCCCGGCAGAGGCTTC
This sequence comes from Mesorhizobium sp. M1409, assembly GCF_040317535.1. Lineage (NCBI taxonomy): Bacteria > Pseudomonadati > Pseudomonadota > Alphaproteobacteria > Hyphomicrobiales > Phyllobacteriaceae > Mesorhizobium > Mesorhizobium sp. M1409. The sequence continues at coordinate 29,622 of NZ_JAMYKV010000027.1, read as the reverse complement.
GGCGGGAGCCCCGTGGCTGATCCGCAAGGTGCTGTCGGCGATGAACGACATGGGCCTCGTCCGTGGCGGCGAACAGACGATGTCCGACTTCGACAAGGCCTACGGGAACGTCGCCTTCGGCCAACAGGTGCGCCCGGCTTTGGGCCTAGAAGGCGTGCGCAAGCTGACCGACCCGATACTGGGCGAGGGGCAGGACGTGCCGGCCCAGACGTTCCCCGGCAAGGTCGTCCAGACCGGGCTGGAGGTCGCCCCCAGCGTCTTCGCAGGTCCCGGCTCCCTCGCCCAGAAGGCGATGACTAGTGGTGGCGCGGCGCTGGGCACTGAAGGGGCAGGTGCGGCAGCCGAGGCGTTGGGTGCATCGCCGGGCTGGGTCGAGGCCGCCAAGCTGGGCGGCAGTCTTCTCGGGGGTGTTTCCCCTCCCGGCACCTTTAACCGGCTCTCTCGTCCGCGCCCGATCCCGCCGTCGCGTCAACCTCATATCGACGTCATGCGCGCCCATGGGGTTCCTCTCAGCGCAGCCCAGAGGACCGCCAACCCGCGCCTGCTCGCCGCCGAGGACGTGGCTGGAGGCACGGCAGCACAGGAGCGGCAGGGGCAAGCCTTCACTAGGGCCGCCGCCAACGTCCAAGGAGGCTTCCCGCGCGGCACGTCGGCATTCACCCGGCCTGCCATGCGACAGGAACTCGACCGCATGGGGGCAGAGTTCGACCGCCTGACGGCCAATTCAACGACGCCATTCGACCAGCCGCTCCAGAACGATCTGATCAACACCGCCGTGAGCTACACGCGCGACAATCCGCTCGTCGCTCCGGTGGTCGAGGATGTCATGAATGACCTCGCGTCGAATGCCGCCGGCAATGGCGGGGTTCTGACCGGCGCGGGCTATGCGTCGGCGCGTTCGAAGATCAACGAGAAAATCCGTTCCGAGGCAACCGACGACGGCGTGCGCGCGGCGATGATCGATTTTCAGGACGCCCTCGACGACGCGGTCGGGCGCAACCTGTCGCCCGAGGATCAGCATGCCTTCCGGCAGGTGCGCGGCCAGTACCGCAATTTCCTGCCCATCGAGCGCGCCAAGGCCTCACCCGGTGCCGGTGCCGCCGAGGGCTTCATCAACCCGGCACAGTTGAAGGCTGGCATCAAGGCGACGCAGGGCCGCCGCGAGGTGGCGGCGGGCGAGAACCCGCTGACCGATCTTGCCGAGAGCGGCACGGTGACGATGAACAAGACGGCGAACTCTGGCACCAACCCGAGGCAGCGCGCATCGCTGGCCGGGCTGATCCCTCTGGCCGCTGCGGCGGCGAGCGGCGGTGCTGGAATGTTGGGAGGTCTTGGCGGCCCCGGCGGGGCACTGTTGGGCGGCACTGCCGGGCTGGCCGCTGCGGGCTTCCCGGCGCTGCGTGACGCATGGATTACGTCACGACCGGGTCAGGCGTTTTTGGGCAGGCAGGGACCTACCGTGTCGACCGACCGGCAGATGCTGTCGGCGATGATCGCGGCTGCGCAAGCGGAGCGGGCGAGGAGAGAAAGGCGGTGACCTTCCAGTTGTCAGGATTACGCAAACTGGCGACCACGCCCTTGATGGCAAGCAACGCCGTGCCAGCCAGCCAGAACAGCAGCAGGTACAGGAACGGGGCGGCGACGATCAGGAGGACGGTGGCGAGGACAATCATGGTTTCAAGGCCCGGTGTGTTGAGCCCTGAATATAGAGAAAGTGAAGTGAGAGTACAATAGTGGCCAGCTTCAAGGATCAATGGATCGCCAACCAGAAGCGCCGGATGCACCCGGAGCAGCAGCTGCCGCCCGGCGCGACCGGTGAACTGACCAACTACGACCCCAGCTGGCGCGACCGGCTGGCCGATCTGATGGGCACGGCGGCCAACAAGATCAGCGGCAAGCCCTACGACGAGGCGCGCCGCGACAGCATGACGCTGCTTGGCCTGGCACCCGGCACCGGCACCGCCATGGCCGCCGAGGATGCCGCCAGAGCCGCCAAGGCGGGCGACTGGAGGGGTGCGGCGCTTGCCGGGCTGGGTGCTATCCCCGAGATCGGCCCGGAGGCCCGGGCGCTGGCTGCGGGCGAGCGTGGAGCAGCCAAGGTCGGGCGCGAGGAACTGGCCCAGCTGGCCGCGCCGGCTGTCCAGACCAAGGGCAACCAGCCGCTGATCGACAAGATTTTCGCCCATGCCGAACAGCAGCGCTCGCCGGATTATCCGCCAGCCACCGATCCGGTGTTTGGCCCGGCTGATCCCGAACTGACCAAGCAGCTGGTGCCGCAGCGCTCGGTGGCCGGCGAACTGCCGCCGATGCCGACCGGCGACGTCAAGCTGCCGAAGAACGACCGCGCGCGCGGCATCTTCGAAAACCAGCAGGCGCTGGGCGATCTGCTCGCCAGCGACCTCACCAAGATGCCGACCAGCAAGCCGCCGTTCTACTCGACCGGCTCGGTGCTGGCCGGGCTGGAGGATCGCGCCGGGCTCAGGCCGCAAGAGGCGCTCGACTTCATGGGTGACTGGTCTGGACAGGGTGCGGCGACCTCGCCGCGCACGGCGACGCCGCAGAACCTTCGCAACGCCTCGCTGCTGATGTTCGAGCGCGGTCAGGGCAACCCGCTGACCAGCGCCCGGCGCGAGGCCGAGGGCAACAGGCCGGGCTTTGCGATGATGGGCATGCACACCGATCTGGCCGACCAGTTCGCCAAGGGCACGGTCGACCCGTGGCAAAACTCCAAGCCCTACACCTTCCAGCAAAACTGGATGGGCAACATGGAAGACCCCACCGTCGACACCCACAACATCCGCAAGGTGCTGGACGCCTACGACCGGCTCAACCCCGGCGGCCTGCCGAAGGAGTGGTTCACCAGCCCCGAGGCCTTCGACGTCTACAAGCAGGGCGGCGGCTTTCCGAAGGAGGGCAAGCTGCCGGTCGGCGACATCGAGGACCGCATGGGCAGCGCGGTCGTTCCCGGCACCGGCAGGAAGGCGCAGATGGAATATCCGCTGTTCCAGAGCCCGAACCGCATCGCCGCCCAGAAGCTCGGCATCACGCCGGCAGAGGCGCAGGAGCGGCTGTGGTTCGAGGGCGGCCCAAGGACCGGCCTGCGCTCGCCGGAGGTCACCATCCCCGACCTGCTCAACTCGCAGATCGAGGCAACGGCGAAGGCCACCGGCATGTCGCCGGAAGCAATCATGCGGCTGTGGGCGAAGCGGGCCATCCCGCTCGCCTCGAACGAGCCCGACACCAACATGCCCGGCGCATCGGCGACCGGGTGACGACAGGAGGCCACCATGCCCTTTGACGGAAGCGGCACTTTCAACCGGGTGATGAACTGGGTGAGCGACGCGGCGGCTGGCATCAAGATCAAGTCCGACCGCCACGACAGCGAAGACGATAATTTCGCCGCCGGCCTGTCGAACACCCTGACCAAGGACGGCCAGAGCCAGCCGACCGCCAATATCCCCCTCAACGGCAAGAAGCTGGTCAACGTCGGCGCGCCGACCGTGGGCACCGATGCGGCGACCAAGAGCTATGCCGATGGCCTCCTCGCCAACACGGCGCTTACCGGGGTGCCGACAGCGCCGACCGCCGCGCCCGGCACCAACACCACCCAGCTGGCGACCACCGCCTTCGTCAACGCGGCCCCGCTCGGGACGCCAATCCATGCGGCACCGGCCAAGACAACGCCGGTCGATGCCGACGAAGTTCCCATCTCCGACAGTGCTGCTGCGTGGGTCGTCAAGAAGCTGACTTTCACCAACCTCAAGGCGTTCCTGAAAACCTATTTCGACACGCTCTACGCCTCGCTCACGGGTGCGACCTTCACCGGCCAGATCACGCTCCAAAGCTCGGGGCCGATGCTCTACATGCAGGACATCGATGCCAGCGCCTATGACTTCTGGGTCCACGCCAACAGCAACCACTTCTACGTCCTTGCCGACCGGAACAACGATGGCGCGTTCGAGGGCCCGCATCCGCTCGACCTCGACGCCGTCAGCAGCGCGGGCTATCTCTTCGGCAACACCATCTGGACCACCGCCAATGACGGCTCTGGCTCCGGTCTCAATGCCGATCTGCTCGACGGCTTCCAGTCGTCGCAAGCCAATGCAGGCAGCACGGTCGCGGTGCGTGATGGCTCCGGCGACATCGTAACCCGCCTGTTCCGTTCCGAATATCCGGCGGGCTCTGATGCGGTTAATGCCCTGATCGGCATGAACGCGACGGGGGCCGGTGCTGACAATTACATGCGCCCGATCACGCTGGGCGCGGCTGCGAGCCGACTGGCCCCCTCATTGGCCGCCTCGGGGGCCGTCTACGACCAGATCGAGAACCGCGCGAACGCGTTTGCGCTGGCGTACACGGCCAACGCGGCTGCAGGCTCGCTTGGCTCCTATGCCTTTGTTTCGTATCTAGCAGGGCTCGGCATCTTTACGGCAGGCATGGGCATCGCTGGCTCCAACCTCACCTATGCAAGCGCGGCAGCTGCTGGCTCCGGTTCGCCCGGGGGAAGCTGGAGGACGATGGGCTACGCTGGCGGCTCGGGAACGAGCAGAATTACACTTGCCGTGAGGTATGCATGATGGCCGAAGACCCGATCCCCCAAGAAGTCCTGATCGACTACCAGAACCGCACGGTGGTCAGCGTCGCCAATCTCCGATGGGCCAACGCCCAGCACACGATGCTCGATGCCGACGTGCTGTTTGCCGAGCTTGAGGCGCTGGGGCCGGTGCCTTTTTCGACCACAGCCGACGCCGACACCGCTCATGGCCGCGAGGTCTGGGACAAGGCCAACGCGGGCGACTACGGCCCGATTGCCGCATTCTCGGTGCCGCTCAATCAACAGATCACCGACGCCCCCGAAGACCTCTTCGGCGGCCCAACCTTGGGAGAAGTTTTCCATGGCAACTAAGGACATCATCGCCGCCGCCAGCGACCCGATCTTCTACACGCGGGTCGCCTTCCTCGCGCTCAAGGCGGCGCAGCAGGTCGCCTCCGAGGACCCGGCGACCGCCAACCACGCCAACCGCATCCACTATGCCGGGCTGGTCATGACCGGGCAGGACAAGGCGCTGCTGCTCGCGCTGCACATCGTCGCGGCCAACGCCACCATTGCCAACGAGATTGAGAACATCGGGGGCGATGCCGTGCCTGATGGCGACATCGAGTTTGTGCTTGCGTCTATCTGGGACAGTCGCGCCAACGCCTTCGCGGCGTCGGCATAGGAGTAGGCCATGGGTCTGGCGCGCACCGTCGTCATCAGCCGTCTGGAGCCGGCCATGCTGTCGGCGCTGTCGCCGGCTGGTGTCGACCTCGATCTCGACCTGACGTTCCTGACGCAGGGCCGCGACCCGGTCAGCCCGGCGACGCTTCTGCCGCAGCTGGCGCTGATGGCGCGTTCGTCGACCCGGGTGTTCGCCTATGACGTCGACGGGGCCGGCAACGTCGTGGTGCCCGGCAGCGCGCTCAAGGACCCCATGGGCTACACGCTGGAGCTTTACCAGCGCCGCGAGGCCGAGAACCCCGCCGATCCTCCGGTGGCCATCGGCCTGCTGGCCAAAGGCACGCTGCTGCTCAAGGGCGCGGCCTATGGCGAACTCTCCCCGCTCGGGCCGATCAACATACCGGTCACGGTCGGGCCTGCGGGTCCGGTCGGGCCTCGGGGTCCACAAGGTTTTCAGGGCATTCAGGGAGAGCCGGGCCCGGCCAATGTGCTGACGGTCGGCGGCGTCACCACCGGAGCACCGGGCTCGGCTGCGGTCGCAATCATCACCGGGGTCGCGCCCAACCAGACGATCTCCTTCGTCCTTCCACGGGGAGATGTCGGCGCGCAGGGCATTCAGGGCATCCAAGGCATTCAGGGCGGCATCGGCCCAATGGGTCCGGCTGGTGCCGACAGCACCGTGCCGGGGCCGGTCGGGCCACAAGGCGAACCCGGCGAGCCCAATGTGCTGACAGTCGGGACCGTCACCACCGGAGCCCCCGGGTCTCCCGCCGAGGTGAACATCACGGGCGCGTCACCCGATCAGACGATCTCGTTCGTGATCCCCGAAGGCGAGACCGGCGACACCGGCCCGCAGGGCATTCAGGGAGGCGTGGGCCCGATGGGACCGCCGGGTGCTGACAGCACTGTGCCGGGTCCAGTTGGTCCGATGGGTCCGGCTGGTGCCGACAGTACCGTGCCGGGCCCGCAGGGACCGCAGGGCGATCCCGGCCTCGATGCCATTAATCTGCTCTCAGGTACTGTCGATCCAGCCGCCGGGACCGGCGTCGTCGGTGACTTTTATGTCAACCTCACCACCGGGTCGCTGTTCGGGCCGAAGGCGGCCACGGGCACGATCTGGCCAGTGGTCAAGCTCACGACCTACTGGAGTTGAAAGGAGAAAGACCGTGCCGCTCTCCACCATTCTCGTCGTCCTGCTGATCCTCATGCTGGTTGGGGTCGGGCCATACTGGGGCTACTCGACCGCTTGGGGCTATGGGCCCTCGGGCCTCGTCGGCCTGCTGCTGCTCGTCGTCCTGATCCTGATGCTGCTGGGCCGCATCTGAACTGAAAAGGAGAAAACCAATGGCTAAGGCCACCGTAGAAATCAAAAGCGCATGGTACTCCAAGATCAACTGGACGCAGGCGCTCGCGCTCGCCGCCTCCATCCTCGTCGTCTTCGGCGTCAACATCCCGCCCGAGGTGCAGGTCCAGATCGTCGCTGGCATCCAAGCGGTGCAGGCGGTGGTGACGTGGGCCCTGAAGACGTGGTTCACCGACAGTGTGACGCCCGCCGCCGCCGGAAAGTAAGCTAGTGCCGAGCGACATCGACCTGAAGTCGGTCAACCTCAACACCGTGATTTCGCTCGCGGGCTTCTTGGGGACGTTCGTGCTGGTCGGCATCTCGTGGGGCACGACGCAGTCCAACATCTCGGAACTCGCCCAGTGGCGTGAGGCCCACGAGGTGCGGCACCGCGACATGCAGGCCGACGAGGCGGCATATCGGGCGGTGATCAACCAGCAGATCGAGGCCATCAACAGGCAGCTGGCCAAGCTCGACCAGATGGACTACCGCGTCACCTCGCTCGAAAAGCAGTACGAGAACACCGACAACCGGATCAGCCGCATCACCGAAAGCTATTCCAACCAGTTCGCTGACTTTCGCACGCAGCTGTCGTCGATCTCCACCCAGATCGCGCTGACCAACCAGACGCTGCAGCGCATGGAGAGCCAAGTCGTGCCGCCGCCGCGCCAGCAGTAAGAGGTCCCCATGGTGGGGACAAATGTCCCTCTCGGGACGTTTCTTCCCTGAACTGCCCGTCGTTCGAAAGGATGGCGGGCCTTTTTTTGTGGATGACAGGGTGCTAAACGGGGCGAAACGGGGCGACCAAGTGCGACAAAGCGTCATAGGGATTTTCTTGGGGAAGCGCTCCGATGTGCTCTGTGGATTTCAACCTTTTATGCAGGAAAATCAATGTCATCAGACCCATCCGAAGACCCCCTCCTTGCGGACATCTCCCCCACGGGTGGAGAGATGTCCGGCAGGACAGAGGGGGGCGCCGTAGAGCGCCATCTTGCCTTGCTACGCCCTCGTGACTTCAGCGGCTCTCGGCAAAAGCAATATCCCGGCGAATGACCTCCCGCTTGTCCTGCGACAGGCCGGCGAGCAGGTTCTCGTCGAGATAGCCTGCCCGAATGAGACCCGCGAAGACGAAAAGAAGCTGGGAGTAGCGGTAGTCGAACGTCCGGTCGATCTCCCGTCGCTGTTCACGCAAATAGTCTTCGACGTCCCACATGTCGGCGGCGACTGTCGCGGCGTTGGCCTTGCTCTTGAATTCGGCCATCGTCGTTGCAAGCGCCACCTCAAGTGCAGCGTCGAAGGCGCGGCGTGCGATCTTCTTTTCGGATGTGGACCAGCTTTCCCTGGAATTCATGATTTTCTCCGTCTTTCGATCATCCCATTGCAAAACGCCGCCAGACGGCCCCTCTCAATCCGTCCGGATCCAGACGCCCTTGGTGTTGAGATATTCATCAAGGTGCTCGGCCCCACCCTCGCGTCCGTAGCCGCTCATCTTGTAGCCGCCGAAGGGCACCGCCGGATCGATCGCGTGGTAGGTGTTGACCCAGACTGAGCCGGCGCGCAGGCGGTTGGCCAGTTGGTGCGCCTTGCCGAGGTCGCTGGTGAACACGCCGGCGCCCAATCCGTAGGGCGTGTCATTGCCGCGCCGCACCACCTCGTCCAGCGTGTCGAACGGCAGCGCCGAGATGACCGGGCCAAAAATCTCTTCCCGGGCGATGCGCATATCGTCGGTGACGCCGGAAAACACGCTCGGCGCGATGAAATTTCCTGAACCAAGCGCACCCTCGGTGATGCGGTTGCCGCCGGTGACCAGCCGTGCGCCTTGGCTGGTGCCATCCTTGATGAATCCCGTGACGCGTTCGAGTTGCTTGGGCGAAATCAGCGGCCCGATCTCGGTCTCGGGATCGGCGCCGTCGCCGATCCTGAGTTTTGCCGCATAGGCCGAGACCCGCTCGACGAACTCTTCGTAGATCGGCCGTTCGACGAACAGCCGCGAGCCGGCGATGCAGATCTGGCCGGAATTGGCGAACACTGACATCGCCGCGATCGGCACGGCGCGCTCGAGATCGGCGTCGGCGCAGACGATGACCGGCGACTTGCCGCCAAGCTCCAGCGAAACACGCTTCATGTTGCCGGCCGAGGCGCGCAGGATGCTCTGGCCGGTCGCTGTCGAGCCGGTGAAGACGATCTTGTCGACGTCCATATGGGCGGCAAGCGGCGCGCCGGTCTCGGCACCGGTGCCGGTGACGACGTTGACCACGCCGGGCGGCACCCCGGCCTCCATCATCAGCGCGCCGATCAGCAGCGGTGTCAGCGGCGCTTCCTCGGAAGGCTTCAGGACGATGGTGCAACCGGTCGCCAGCGCCGGACCGATCTTCCAGATCGACGCGGCGGTCGGCGCGTTCCAGGGAATGATCGCGCCGACCACGCCGACCGGCTCCTTGCGCGTGTAGGAGACGATGTCGCCCGGCAGCGAATTGCCGATCGTGTGGCCATGAATAGATGTCGCCATGCCGGCATAGAAGCGCAGCATGCCAAGCACGCGGTTCTTGTTGGCGAGCGTGCGTATGATGGGCATGCCTATATCCGTGGTGTCGGAAAGCGCGATCTCCTCCCAATGGCGCTCCATCAGGTCGGCGATCTTCAGCAGCAGCACTTGGCGCTCATAGGGCTTGAACCGGCTCCACGGCCCGTCGAAGGCGCGCCGGGCCGCCGCCACCGCGAGGTCGATGTCACCGGAATCGGAGAGCGGCACGGTGCCAATCACCGCGCCCGTGGCGGGATTGCGCGTCTCGAAGGTCCGGCCGCTCAGCGCGTCGCACCAGGCGCCGTCGATCAGCATCTTGCGGTGCCGGCCGTCGATGGGCGTGTGCAGCGGCAGATCCCTAAACGGTGCGGTCATGCTCGTGCCCTCTAACGGGCGGCCCAGACAAGGCCGCGCTCGACGATCAGCGCCATCTCCGGCACCGCGAACTCGTCGGCATTATGCCCCAGCGCACTGTAAAAAACCTTTCCGGCGCCATAGCGACGCTTCCAGACGACCGGCATGACGACGCCGCCTATCCCCGGGAAATGCGCGTCGGTGAAGGTGGTCGTGGCCAGCACCTCGTTGCTCGGGTCGACATGCATGTAATACTGCTCCGACCGGTAGGCGAAATCGCCGATGCCTGATGTGATCGGGTCATCCGGCCTGGTGACGGCCACCGTATACTCGATGATGTCGCCGGGATGCGCGACCCACTGGCCGCCGGTCATGAACTGATAGTCGGGCTCGTTGCGGAAACTATCGCCCATCGTGCCGTGAAAGCCGCCCAGCCCACTGCCCTGGCGAACGGCCGACGTCAGGTTCTGCAGCTCGGCCTTCTCGATCGTCGACATCGTTATGACAGGCACGATGAGATCGAAGGAAGCCAACTCCGGATCGGCGAACACCGCCGTGCCCTGGCCGAGCGTGACGTCAAAGCCATTGCGTTCAAGCAGGTTGCGAACGATCTTCGCGCTCTGCTCCGGCGTATGGCCCTCCCAGCCGCCCCAGGCGATCAGCGCTCTCTTCGCCATGGTGTACCTCCCTGGAGTTATCCGCCTTGATCCGAACGTCAGCGCCAGCCCAGCGCCGGCGCGACATGGGTCAGGATCGCTTCGATGACATGCGCATTGTAGTCGACGCCGAGCTGGTTCGGAACGGTGAGCAGCAGCGTGTCGGCCTCGGCGATCGCCTCGTCCTCAGCCAACTCCTTGATCAGCACGTCCGGCTCGGCGGCGTAGCTGCGGCCGAAGATCGCCCTCGTGTTCTCCTCGATGAAGCCGATCTGGTCGCGGCTCTCGTTGCCGCGTCCGAAATAGGCGCGGTCGCGATCGTTGACCAGCGCGAAGATGCTGCGGCTGACCGAGACACGCGGCTCGCGCTTCTGGCCGGCCGCCTTCCAGGCCTCGCGATAGATGCGGATCTGCTCGGCCTGCTGGATGTGGAACGGCTTGCCGCTCTCGTCGAATTTGAGCGTCGAGCTTTGCAGGTTCATGCCGAGCTTCGCCGCCCATTCCGAAGTCGCGTTGGTGGCCGCGCCCCACCAGATCCGCTCGCGCAAACCCTCCGAGTGCGGCTCGAGCCGCAGCAGGCCAGGCGGGTTGGGGAACATCGGTCGTGGATTGGGCTGTGCGAACCCCTCGCCGCGCAGTGTGTCGAGGAAGACCTCGGCGTGATGCCGCGCCATGTCGGCGTCGCTTTTGCCTTCCGGCGGCGCGTAGCCGAAATAGCGCCAGCCGTCGATCACCTGTTCAGGCGAGCCGCGGCTGATGCCAAGCTGGAGACGCCCCCCGGCGATGATGTCGGCGGCACCCGCATCCTCCGCCATGTAGAGCGGATTCTCGTAGCGCATGTCGATGACGGCGGTGCCGATCTCGATGCGGCTGGTCTTGGCGCCGACGGCCGCCAGCAGCGGGAACGGCGAAGCGAGCTGGCGGGCGAAATGATGCACGCGGAAATACGCCCCGTCCGCGCCAAGCTGCTCGGCGGCGACGGCCAGCTCGATGGATTGCAAAAGCGCGTCCGATGCCGAGCGCACTTGCGATTGCGACGAGGGCGTCCAGTGCCCGAACGACAGGAAACCGATTTTCTTCATAGCCATGCGATATAAGGATGCGCGCCAGGCTTCAATGCAAAAGACGTTTTCCGGCGCGCGGATTAAGGCTCATGCATCGCTATTTTCGAAAGCGCCGATGCCTTGTGCGATGAGGTTGGTCGCCATCACCAGCGAGACGATTGCCGCGGAATTGAACACGACGACCCACCATTTGCCGCCGGTCAGGAAGCCGTAGCCGTCGGCGACGGCCAGTCCCCAATCAGCCGACGGCGGCTGGATGCCGAGGCCCAGAAAACTCAGCGTCGCGATCGAAAAGAACGCGTAGCCCAGCCGGGTGACGAGCTCGATGAGGATCGTCTCCCTGATGTTGGGCAATATTTCCAGGAACATGATGGCAAGCGGGCCTTCACCGCCGAGCCGGGCGGCGCTGACATAGTCGCGCTCCTTCTGCTCGCGCACGGCGGCGCGAACGGTGCGCGCCACCAACGGCGCATAGGCGATGCCGATCACCAGGATGACGGTCAGGTTCGACGGCCCGATCGCCACCAGCGTCATGGTGACGAGAACGATGAACGGAAACGCCATCAGCGTATCGAGCAGCCGCGCGCCGATGGCATCGGTGAGGCCACCGAAATAGCCGAGCACCAGGCCAATGATGCTGCCGGCTGCAACGCCGGCCAGCGTCGCCAGCGGCGCGACCAGCAGGATATCGCGCGATCCGACGATAATGCGGGACAGCACGTCGCGGCCGAGCTGATCGGTCCCGAACCAATGCAAGGCATCGGGCGGCGTCAGCGTCGTCAGAAAATCCTCGGCATAGGGATCGTAGGGAACGAAGAGATTGCCTGATACCGCGCATACGACCCAGAACAGCAGCAGCAGCGTTCCGATCACGACCGATGGGGGCAGTCCAGGGAAAGCACCGCGGATCCTGCGCACTGCCGGAAAGGCGGCCACGGCGCGCCGTGGTGCGGGAGACTCCGTCAGATCCGTCATGACGAGGTCCGACGGCGTTGCCGCGGATCGAGCAAGGCCAGCACCAGGTCTCCCACCGCCGCCGACAGCACGAAGATTGCCGCCATCACCAGCACGCCCGCCTCGAGCATCGGGAAATCGCGCGCCTTGGCCGCGTTCAGAACCAGATTGCCAAGTCCCTGGATGCCGAACAGCGCTTCGATCACAACCAGCCCGCCAAGCATGTATCCGGTCTGCGTCGCCAGCACCGCGATGGTCGGGGTCAGCGCATTGCGCAGCACGTGCCGAAGGATGATCTCGCGCGGCTCGAGCCCTTTCAGGACGGCGGTGCGTGTGTAGTCGGCGGCCATCGCTTCGATCACCCCCGCCCGTGTCATCCGGGCTATGTAGCCGGCAAGATTGAGCACCAGCGGCAGCGCCGGCAGGATCAGATAATAGCCATGCGTCCAGAAGCCCGCGCCATCTGGCGCAACGCCTGAGATCGGAAACCAGTTCAGCCACAGGCCGAAAACGATGAGCAGCATCAGGCCGGACACAAAATCCGGCACGATGCCGAAGGAAACGCCCGCCATCACGATCAGCCGGTCGATGATGCGGCCGGCGTTGAGACCGGCGATGACACCGCCGCCAACCCCGAGCGGAATGAGAAAGATCAAGATAATGCCGGCAAGGGCCGCGGAGCGCTTGAGGCTTTCCAGCACGAAGGGGGCCACCGGCGCGCGCATCGACAGCGAGGTGCCGAAATCGCCTGTGACGGCCTTGCTGAACCAGAGCCAGTACTGGACGAGAACCGGCTGGTCGGCGCCGAGCCGTTTGTTCAGTTCCGCCACGGCCTGCGCGTCGGCAAACGGCCCGAGCATGACGCGGCCGACATCGCCGGGCAAAACCTGCCCGGCGAAGAACACCAGGATGCTGACCAGCCACAGCGTGAGGACAAGCGTGCCCACACGCGCTGACAGAATGCGGCCGGTCAGCATGTCGCGATCATGCCTGGACGAAGGAAACGCGATCGAGCAGCAGATGCGAGATCGCGGTGAAGCGCACGCCCTCGACCTTCGAGCTGACGATGCGGCTGTATTGCGAGAAGTAGCTGATGATCGCCGGCGTCTCATCGAGCAGCAAGGTCTGGATCTTGCCGGCAACAAGGCGCTGTGCCTGCAGATCACGCGCCTTCGAGTAGTCGAGCAGTAGCGCATCATAGGCCGGGTTGCTGAAATGCGCCGCGTTCCACGCGCCCGAACTCTTCAGCGTCGCGTTGAGGAAGATGTCGGGCGTGCCGCGATGGCCGTAGTCGGTGATGCCGAGAACCGAATCCAGCCAGGGCGAGCTGCCGAAGGTTGCCGAGCCGTAATAGGCGTCCTGCGGCAGGACATTGAGCTTGACGTCGATGCCGGCCTTCCGGGCGAAGTTCTGGATGATCACCGCATAGTCGGGAATGTCATAGGCGCGTTCGGTGGTCAGCGTCACCTCGAAGCCGTTGGGCACGCCCGCCTCGCCAAGCAGCCGCTTGGCTTCCGCAATGTCCTGCTTGCGCTGCGGCACCGACGGATCGGCCGAGGGGAAGATCGGCGCGAACGGGGTGTCGTTGCCGACGATGGCGCGGCCCTTCAGCAGGCCCTTGACCACCGCCTCGCGGTCGATGGTGAGGGCCAGCGCGCGGCGGATGCGCTTGTCGGTGAACGGCGCCTGGTCGGTTCTGAGATGCACCTGGTCGTGCGAGCTTGCCTGCACGCTCAGCAGCTTGAAATTGGGATTGCCCTCGATCGCCAGCTCCAGGCGCGTCGTGCTCGGGATGACATCGAGCTGGCCGGCCTGCAGCGCCAGCACCTGAGCCTGCTCGTCGTCGAAGAACTTGATTTCGACCCGGTCGGGCAGCGCCTTGTCGCCCCAATAATCCTCATTGCGCACGAAGCTGGCGCCTTGCTTGGGGCGGAAGGATTCGAGCTTGAACGGGCCGGTGCCGTTGAAATTCTTCTCGAAATCGCCGGCATAGTCGGCCGGCAGGATGACGGCATTGTAGACGTCGGAGGAGACATAGAACGGGAAGTTGCTGTTCGGACCGTCGAGATCGAAGGCGACCGTCTCGTCGTCGACCAGCTTGGCGCCGCCTTTGGACAGGATGCCCTTGTAGGCCGAGAGCGCCGACGAGCCGCTGGCCGGATCGACCAGCCGCTCGAAGCTCGCCACCACGTCCCGGCTCGTGACCGCGCGGCCATCATGGAATTTCACCCCTTGCCGCAATTTGAAGGTCCAGCGGCTGGCGGTCTCGTCGGCTTCCCAGGACAGAGCGAGCTTCGGCTGAAGCCCGTCCTTCGGGTCGTCGAGGATCAGATATTCGCCGACCTGGCTGATCACGCCGATGCTGGCCGGATCGGTGAGCGAAACCGGATCGATCGCCTTGGTCGGCTGGCCGAGCCCGACACGCACCGTGCCGCCGGCGGCGGCCGCGGCGCGCGCGCCTCCAAGCCCCTGCGAGGCGGCAAAGCCGGTCAGGCCGAGCAGTGCGGCATATTTCAGAAGATCGCGGCGCTTGAGAAAGCCGCCCTGATATTCGTCGACGGCGACATTCCAGACGTCCCCCGAAAGATTGCGAAGTGCGTCGATATCCCTGCGTTTGGTCATGTTAAACCCCTGCTCTGAAATGAAGATTGAAAACCTATGCGACGGGTTCGCCGTCGAGATGGATGCGGTCGACGGCCCGCGGATAGAAGGCGATGAGGCCTTTGATCTTGGGCATTTCCTCTATGGGATCCCGGTAGCTCCAGGCGATGTCCGGGCGCACCGTCCCGTCGCTCAGAAGGCCCGACCAGTAGGAGGCAATGCCCTTGTAGGGACATCGCGTCGTTGTGACGGACGCCGTCAGCCGCTCCAGCCGGATGTCTTCCGCCGGCAGATAGAAGCGCGTCGGCAGATGGGTCTCGAACAGCAGCACCGGGCGATGGCTGTCGGCGATCGGCTCGCCGTCGAACCAAACCTGCACATGGCTCGTGCTTTGCAGAACATCGATGCGCGCATAGGGGTCTCGGGCGTGGACGAAGACCTCTTCGTCCTCCTCGAACCATTGGTCGACGGCCTTCCAGGTGAAGGCGATGCGCCCGGCCAGCGACGCCAGGTTTTCATCCGGCGGCGAGATGAACGCCCACGCCGCGTTGGCACTGCGCCTGACACCGCTGTCGATATCCCAATAGGCCGTCTCGCCACCGACGGGATGCGGTTCGCGATGCAGCGAAGGCTTCAGCACCGACGGGTCTACCGCTGACGGCGGGAAGAAATAGATCGGCAGGAAATGGTTGGAGCGCAGCACCAGCACGTTGCGGCTGTCGGCGATAACGCGGCCATCGAACTTGACGCGCACGCGCTTGGGGCTGTGCAGGATATTGACGAGCTGCGGAGCGGTCGCTTCACGCGGCTGCAATCTTGGCGCGACGGTCATGATCGTTCTCCCGGTCAGGACACGGCGCGCGCATTGTCGCGCTGCTCGGCGAAACGGTTGGCGGGCCGCGCCAGGCCGAAGCGGTCGCGCAGCGTTCCGGGCGCGTATTCGGTCGGGAAGACGCCACGGCGCTGCAGTTCCGGCACCACCTTTTCGGCGAAGTTCACCCAGTCCTCCGGCAGCAGCGGGAACATCAGGTTGAAGCCGTCGGCGGCACCGGAGACGAACCAGTCCTCGAGCTGGTCGGCGATCTGTCCTGGCGTGCCGGCGACGGTCGGCACCGAACCGCTGTTGGCGAGCTTGCGGGCAATCTCGCGCAGGCTGAGATTCTGCTTCGCCCACTGCTTGACCCGGTTGAGCGACGTGCGCCCGCCATTGAAGGTGCTCTCGTCCGGCAGCGGCGGCAGCGGCCCGTCCGGCGGGAACACCGACAGGTCCAGCCCGCTCCAACTGGACAGAAGGTCGATGCCGACCTGATCGGGCAGCAAGGTCTGCAGATACTCCTGTTTTTCCCGGCCTTCCGCTTCGGAGGCGGCGACGATCGGCAGGATGCCGGGCAGGATCTTGAAGCTCTCCGGCCGCCTGCCGTGGCGGGCGAGACGCTCGTTGATATCCTGACGATATTTGATGCCATCCTCCTTGGTGCTGTAGATGGCGAAGTGCGCATCGGCCTGGCCGGTGGCGAAGTTCTTGCCGTCCTCGGACGAGCCGGCCTGGACGATCAGCGGATGGCCCTGCGGCGGCCGCGAGACGTTGAGCGGCCCGCGCACCTTGAAATGCTTGCCTTTGTGATCGATGGGATGGACCTTGTCGGGGTCGGCGAAATAGCCCGTCGCCTTGTCGATCAGCAGCGCCTCGTCTTCCCAGCTGTCCCACAGCGCCTTGACGATATCGAGGAATTCGGCCGCGCGCTCATAGCGGAACGCATGCTCGATGTTGCCGTCGCGGCCGAAGTTGCGCGCCTCCTCGTCCATCGCCGAGGTGACGACGTTCCACGACGCCCTGCCCTTGCTGATATGGTCGAGCGAAGCAAACATTCGCGCCACATTGTAGGGCTCGCTGTAGGAGCTCGACGCAGTGGTGATCAGGCCGATGTGTTTTGTCACCCCGGCCAGCGCCGACAGCAGCGTCAGCGGTTCGAGGCGGGCATTGGCGTAGTGCGCGACACCGCTCTTGACCGAATCCCAGATCGACACGTGGTCGGCGACGAAGATGGTGTCGATCCTGGCCCGCTCGGCCGCCTGCACGAGATCACGGTAGAACTCGAAGTCCAGCACCTCCCGGCCCGGTGCCCGCGGATGGCGCCACGACATCCGATGATCGCCCTGCGGGTTGAAGAAGAATGCGCTGAGGATCATGTGGTCTCGAGCCATGCCGGTCTCCTTCCAGATCTGCTTCCGGAGACTTGTCGTGCTGCTTGCGCAAGCGGCGACAATCTCTCCTGATCCTAGAAAGGTAGATTGCGCTCCGGCTTAATCCGAGTAATTTTATAGAGATAATGCATTGCGAAAGCGGAAGCGATTGCCCTTGATCGCGGCGCTGGAAGAAAGTGGTTTCAAGCTCCCCATGTTCCCCTCGGTTCTGAACGTAGACCAGCTTTCCATCGCCTATGACGGGCGCAACGGATCGCATCCTGCCGTCAGTGGCGTCTCGCTCCACATAGGCGAAGGCGAAGCGCTCGGCCTTGTCGGCGAGTCGGGATCGGGGAAAAGCTCGGTGGCGCTCGCCATACTGCGTTATCTGCCGAGGAATGCCCGCCTCGCGGCGTCGGCGCTTGAATTCCAGGGCCAGGAAATCCGCGACCTCTCCGCCGAGCAGCTGCGCCAACTCAGGGGAAATCATATCGCCGCCGTCTACCAGCACCCGGGCGCGGCCCTCAATCCAAGCATGACGATCGGCCGGCAGATCACCGAGACGATCATGCGGCATCGCCCGGTTCGCCCCGACGAGGCGCGCGAGCGGGCTTCCGAACTGCTCGGGCGGGTCCGGGTGAGCCATCCGGAGCGGGTACTGGGGCTCTATCCACACGAACTCTCCGGCGGCATGCAGCAGCGTGCCAACATCGCCATCGCGATTGCGCTCAACCCGTCGCTGCTGGTGCTGGACGAGCCCACGACGGCGCTCGACGCCAGCGTCCAGTCCGAGATCATCGCCATCCTCTCCGACCTGCGCAAGGACCACAAAACCAGCATCCTGCTGATCAGCCACGACATCAACATGATCCGCCGCTCCTGCGACCGGGTGGCGGTGATGCAGTCTGGAAAGGTGGTCGAAAGCGGCGCCGCCGGCGATGTCTTCGACAACCCCTCTCATGCTTACACCAAGGCGCTCATCGCCTCGATCCCGGCGCTCAACTACACCAAGTGGGACGGCAGACTGGCGGAGACGGACGGCCTGCCACCGCATCCGGCAATCCTCGATGAAGAAGCCGGCCTGCCAAAGGAACGCCGGATCGCGATCGCCTGCAAAGGCATCAGCCATGCCTTCGGCAGCCAGCCAGTGCTGCACCACGTCGATCTCGACATCGGCCAGGGCGAGACCTTCGGGCTGATCGGCGAGTCCGGTTCCGGCAAGTCGACCCTGGCGCGGATCGTCACCGGCCTGCAGACGCCTGATGCCGGATCGGTCGAACTGTTCGGCAGGACGGTCGCGCCGCGCGTCGAGAAGAGGAACCTTGCCGAACGCCGCGACGTGCAGATGGTCTTCCAGTCGCCGGATCGCACGCTCAACCCGCGCCAGCGGATCGGCAGGATCCTCGGCCGTCCGCTGCGCCGGCTCGCTGGTCTGCGCAGCCGTGAGATAAAAGCCCGCGTCCGCGACTTGCTGCAATCGGTTCGCCTTGCCAGCACTACCGCCGAGCAGAAATCGCGATCGCTGTCCGGCGGCCAGCGGCAAAGGGCGGCCATCGCGCGGGCCTTTGCCGGCATGCCGAAGGTCGTCGTGCTCGACGAACCGACCTCGGCGCTCGACGTCTCCGTTCAGGCGACCGTCCTCAACTTGCTCAACGACCTGCAGCGCGACAAGGACACTACCTACCTGTTCATCAGCCACGACCTCAGGGTCGTGCGCTACATGGCCGACAGGATCGGCGTGCTCTATCGCGGCCGCCTGGTCGAAACCGGCTCATCCGACCAGATTTTTCACGGCCCCAATCACCCCTATACGGCCCTCCTGCTGGCGGCGTCCTCCGACGAGGCCGCGCCACTATCCGCTCAAATCGAGATCGAGGCCGCCGGCATCTCGAACACAGGATGCTCCTTCGCCGACCGCTGCCCCCTGGTCCTGCCCGACTGCCGAAAGGCGGAACCATCAGCCATGGAGGTCGCTGCCGGCCATCGGATCGCCTGCTGGCGGCACGGCCAGGCTATGTAGCGGATCATCGACAGTCCGAAGGCCCGCAACAGCACGGTTCCTCTTTAGGCGCGATGCGATGCCCCGGGATTGTCGCAGCATTGGAATCCAGCTTGCAAATACCGTCTTTTGAGGCCAGCCTAGATGCATGATGGCACGCCGGTCGCCAAAACATATCCTTGTCATGCTGCTCGCGGTATTCCTGACCGCCGGGTTCAGCCTGTCTGCCGCTCAGGCGAGCTTCATGTCGGCGAAGATGATGATGACACCTGGCAGCGGCATGACCATGCCTGCCGACACCGGCATGGCCAAGATGGCCGACACCGGCATGAATGGCGACTGCAACGCCTGCCTCAAGGGCGCGGCCGACACCGGCAAACCGATGCATTGTCCACCGACCTGCATCGCACCGGTGCTCGCCGTACTCGCTCAAAGCCTCGCCATCGCCGTGGTTCCAACGGTGCAACAACCATCGGCGCTACCGATGCCGTTCCTTCACGGGCGAAGTTCCTTGCCCGACCCATTCCCTCCCAAATCCATCGATCTCGCCTGACGCCGTTTCAGCCATCCCGCGGCTGATTCCGGCGTTTGATTGCCGCTGGCGCTTTGCGCCGGCAGGCACACAGCAATTCGACGCCGAGAGGCTCGCCGTCGATCGAGATCGCAAAGGCTTGAAAGTGAGCATCGATTCTAATCATTCCATCTCACGCCGCAGGTTCGTCCTTGCGGCGGCGGGCGTTGCTGCGGCCACCCTGGTGCACCCCGCAACGCCAAGAGCATCCGCCGTCGATGAGCGCCGCATCAGGATCGCGCCCGGCCACGCCAGCCTCACCAGCGCTGGCGATCCGCTTACTCCTGTCTGGGCGTATGACGGGACGGTCCCCGGCCCGATGCTGCGTCTGCGCCAGGGCCGACCCGTTCACATCACGGTCGAGAACGGGCTGGACGAGGAAACCACGGTCCATTGGCATGGCATCCGCCTGCAAAACGCCATGGACGGAGTACCCGGCCTGACGCAGCAGCCGATCAAGCCGGGAACAGATTTCGTTTATGAATTCACGCCGCCCGACGCCGGCACCTTTTGGTACCATCCGCATGCCAACAGCCTTGTGCAGCTCGGCCGCGGGCTCGCCGGCGCCCTCATTGTCGAGGAGACCGAACCCGTTGCTGTCGACCGCGACCTCTTGTGGTTGCTGCAGGACTGGCGGCTTGCCGACGACGGGCAGATGGCGCCCGGTTTCGGCAGCGCGATGGACGCGGCGATGTCCGGCCGCGTCGGCAACGTCGTCACCATCAACGGCACGGCGCCGGCCGACCAGAGCGTAAGGGCGGGCGAACGTGTCAGGCTGCGGCTGGCCAATGCGTCGCTCGCCCGCATCATGGCGCTGCGCTTCGAAGGCCACCACCCGGTCGTCGTGGCGATCGACGGCCAGCCCTGTGATCCGCATGAACCGGAGGGCGGCCGCCTTGTTCTGGCACCTGCCATGCGCATCGATGTCGTGATCGATATGCAGGGCGACCCAGGCAAGCGTTACGCGGTGATCGATGATTTCTACGACGGTCTCGCCTATACGCTGACCACGCTTGCCTATGACAGCGCATCGCCGATTCGGATCCATCCTCTCGACACGCCGCTTGGCCTGCCGCGCAACCCGTTGCAACAACCCGATCTCGCAAGCGCCGAGCGCCAGGAGATCGTCCTGCAAGGCGGCATGATGGGTGGCGGCAAGCTCGCCGGCGTCGGCGGCATGATGGGCATGGCGACACCCGGCATGAAGGGTGGCGCTGCGTGGGCGATCAACGGCATGTCGATGACCGGTGACGGCCACGCCGGCATGGCGCCGCAGTTCACCCTGCCCCGCGGCGCAACCTATCATCTCACGATGCGCAACGAAACTGCCTGGTGGCACCCGATGCACATCCACGGCTTCAGCATGCTGGTGCTTGCGCGCAACGGTTCGCCGGTACCGCACCGGCAATGGCAGGACACCGTGCTGCTCGCTCCCAGGGACACGATCGAATGCGCCTTCGTCGCCGACAATCCCGGCGACTGGATGCTGCACTGCCATGTCGCCGACCACCAGATGGCCGGCCTCATGACGGTGTTTCGAGTGACCTGATTTTCTCGTCAAACAACGTCAAGACAACAAGGAGAACTGCAATGAAACTGACTTACTCTCTCGCCGCATTCGCCGTCGCGATCGCAATGCCGCTGCCGGCTGTCGCGGCGACGATCAACGCGGTGATGTACAAGAACCCGCAATGCAGCTGCTGCGAATCCTATGCCAACTATCTGGAACACAACGGCTTCAAGGTCGACATCAAGCCCGTCAACAATCTGTCCCAGATCAGCAGTGACGCCGGCGTGCCGGCGGACCTCGAAGGCTGCCACACGCTGATGGTCGACGGCTATGTCGTCGACGGGCTGGTGCCGGTCGATATCGTCAAGAAACTGTTGACCGAACGGCCCGCCATCACCGGCATCACGCTGGCCGGCATGCCGACCGGTGCCCCCGGCATGGGTGGCGAGAAGGCTGGCCCTTTCATCGTCTACGCCTTCACCAAGGACGGCAAGGCTCCCACGATCTACGCGACGGATTGAAAGGCAAGCGCCATGTCTGCCGATACGTCGGATTGCCCTGCCCGAACCTGGCTCGCCATGACGTTCCTGCGGCTCGAATCGAGGGAACGGCAGCTATGAAGATGGTCGCTCTCGTTCTATTCGGCGCACTGCTCGCGGTACCTGGACCTGCGACGGCCGGCGAGCCGCCGCAGAATTTTGCTGTTCAGGCGAGCCCGCAGCCGCTTCCGGAGATTCAGTTCCAGGACGGCGATGGACAACCCAAAACGCTCGCCGATTTTTCCGGCAAGGTCGTGCTGCTCAACATCTGGGCGACGTGGTGCGCTCCCTGCCGCAAGGAAATGCCGACGCTCGACAGGCTGCAGGCCAAACTCGGCGGGCCGGACTTCGAGGTCGTCGCGCTGTCGATGGATCGCGGCGGTCCGGACAAGGTGAAAAAGTTCTTCGCCGAGATCGGTATCGAGCATCTCGCCCTCAACATCGACACGTCGGCCAAGGCGATGTTCACGCTCGGCGCCCTCGGCCTTCCCATGACATTGCTGATCGACCGCCGAGGCAAGGAAATCGCCCGCCTGATTGGTCCGGCTGAATGGGATGCTCCCGACATGGTCGACTTCATCCGCAGCCATTTTGCTGCCAACTGAGAAGGAATTCATTGTGACCACTACAGAACTGATCCGAGCCAAGGAGGCCTCGTTCGGTCGCAATGTTCTCGCCTCCATTCGCTACTATCTCGGCGGCCGGCGTGGCTTCCCCGCATTGGCGGCGGCCGTGATCGTCGCAGGCCTTGCATCCAACTGGAGCTGGCTGGCCGCGGCGGGCGTCGCGCCGCTGCTTCTCAGCGCTTTGCCCTGCGTCGCAATGTGCGCGCTTGGCCTCTGCATGCACAAGATGACAGGTCGCGCCTATCCGGCCGAAGACGGTCCCCCCAAAGCTGAAGAGGTCACCGTTGGTCCGACAACAGTGCCCGCCGATCTGAAAGGTAACAGTTGATGCCAGTCCTTATCCAAGAATGGATGCATTTCCTGCGGTGCCTGATTTCCGTAGCTGCGCTGATTGTGGGCTTCGTGCACGGCGCGCAAGCGCACTCGCTCGAAGAACTCGACGCCATGCTTCAGGGCGACGAAAAGTATTTCCAGCCGATCGACAAGCCAGCGCCCGATTTCACGCTGCGCACCGCCGACGGGCGCGTCGTGCGACTGGCTGATCTGCGTGGCAAGGTTGTCATCCTCCATTTCATCTACACATCGTGCACGGACGTTTGTCCCTTGCATGCCGAGAAGATCGCCGAGATCCAGAAAATGGTGAACGGCACGCCGATGAAGGACCAGGTCACCTTTGTCAGCATCACCACAGATCCGACGAGAGACACGCCGGACGTGATGCGAAAATACGGGCCAACGCATGGGCTCGATCCCGTCAATTGGGCGTTCCTGACCACAACCCAGGACCAGCCGGAGGACGCTACCCGCACGCTGGCGGAAGCTTTTGGCCACAAATTTACCAAAACGGACGACGGCATTCAGGCGCACGGCATCGTCACGCATGTGATCGACAAGGAGGGCCATTGGCGCGCGAATTTCCATGGCCTGGATTTCGCACCGATCAATCTCGTCACCTTGGTCAATGCGCTGACCAATAGCATCGAGCGTCCACATCATGAGCAGGAAGCTGGCTGGCTGGCGAAATTGAAGAACCTTTTTTGAAGCATCATCCGAAGGAAGGAGAACCCTATGACCCATAATTCAGGGCAATTCGGCGGAGTTGCCGGCAAAACTGCCCGTTCCCTCATGCCGGTCATTGCAACGGCCTGGCTCGCGCTCGGTCTCGGATTCCACAGCCAGGCGATCGCTGCGGACGAAATGTCCCAGAGCCAGTTCGATCAACGCGTCCACGACTACATCCTCGCGCATCCAGAGGTCATCATGGAGGCGCTGCAAAGCCTGGACGCCCGCCAGCGCGAGGCCGATGCAAAAGAGGCAAAGGCGGTCCTGGCGGCCAAGGCCGACGAGGTTTTCCGAGATCCGGCCAGCCCGGTCGGGGGCAACGCCCAGGGCAACGTCACCATGACCGAGTTTTTCGACTACAATTGCCCCTATTGCCGCCAAGTTGCGCCGATCATGGCGCAAGCCGTGGCCGACGACCCACAGCTCCGGATCGTCTACAAGGAATTCCCGATCCTCGGCCCGGATTCCGTCTTTGCGGCCAAGGCGGCGCTCGCCGCCAACAGGCAGGGCAAATACGCAGAATTCCACAAAGCGTTGTTCGCCGCCAAGACGCGGGTGACCGAAGCAGTCGTGCTCAAGATGGCGGCCGACGCCGGCCTCGACGTACCGCGCCTGAAGACCGACATGCAGCAGCCGGAGATCCTGGCTGCGATAGAGCAGAACGTGAAACTGGCTCAGGCGCTAAAAATCAACGGAACGCCGGGCTTCGTCGTCGGCGATCAGATTTTCCCGGGTGCGACCGACCTTACGACCATGAAGAGCCTGATCGAGCAGGCGAGGGCCGCCAAATGAGCCGGATATCGCACCCCAGTCGACGAAAGATTCTGGGCGGCATTTTTGGGACCGCCGCGATTATGGGCTTTCTCGAGGATTCGAATTCGATCGCCGCGGAGGATCCAGGTCTGGCGAGCCGCTTCAAAGACCTCAGCGAAAACGGCAACAGCACATGTTCGGCCAAATTTACGGAGTCGATCGCCACCATGTCGCCGACGTCGCGGATCAAGGGCTCTTGCTGCAGCCCGATGGAAATGAAGCGCTATGTCGAGCAGGTCGACGGCCTGGCCAAATACCGCGACATCGCGATGATCCCAACCGATCCATATGATATTCCGGCGGGCATCGCACAGAAGATGATGCCTTACTACGAAGTGCAGCTCAGCGGCGCCGAACAGCAGGCCTATGACCATGCGATGGCAAATTCCGAAGAAAAGGGACCATGCTGTTGCCAATGCTGGCGCTGGAAAGTGTATGGCGGACTGGCGAAATACCTAATCCACGAGCACGGTTTTAACGGCAAGCAGATCGTCGATGTATGGAACCTCTCCGACGGCTGCGGCGGGGCAATGTAAAATTGCCATGGCGTGCTGGCTTGCCGTAACCGGAAGCGCGGAGTTTCTACCGCCGTGCTGGGCTTGGGCACTTCCTCGCATACAAGTACATTCGTCTATGCTAATATATCCTAGTCATGCACAATCGTTCGTGACTAACATGTGGGAGGACGCGATGAAAACCATGAATCGCAGGTCTGCAATTGCCCTCGGTATGACGGCCGCCGCGGTGACGCCTTTTTTTGCCCTGACGGCATCCGCGAAGGCCAAGAAATACGGCCCGAAAGATGGCAAGGAGATTGCCCCCGGTGTCAGAGTGGTTGAGGTCGGCACCGGCAACGCCGACATTCCGGCCTACAAGAGCATCGCAATCGTCGACGTGGTCTTCCAGCCCGGCGCACACGCGCCTCAAATGGTGATGGACAACGACATGGTCTGCACCATCACCTCCGGCGCGTTCACCATCAAGAAGGCAGACAAGGAATTCAAGCTCAAGACGGGTGACATGTACACCTGCGCCAAGGGCAAGACGGACGAGGCGACGAATACAAGCAAAGAGGTCGGCGTGCATCGTATCGCCGTCCTGATACCTGCCTAGCAACTGGAACTCCAGCCGGACGGGTGGTTGCACCTCGTCCGGCCGTCGCTTGCGTACAGCCGGGTGCTTGGCCTCGTCCGGCCAACGCCCTTCAAGATCGGCAGGATTCCGCCGCTGGTGCCCGGCCGGATCACAGTCGCATGCTCGCTTTCCGTTCAGGCACAGTGCGATACCCGAATTGGCTCTTGAAGGGTCAACTCGGACGCGCGTACCATCGCGCCATCTGAAATGAGTCTGCTTTATTAGTTCGGGCTAACGTCCGGATTGGTTTGGATATTTTCCTTGAACACGCAAGCAATCGGCGGCGCGCCGGAGCGCGGCAAATCGTTTGCCCATGTGGCGGAAGCCTCCTGGGGCAAGGGCCTCGGCACCTTGCTCCGCATCGTGCGCATGACGCTGCGCCATCCCTGGCAGGTCGCCATCACCATCGTCTCGACCTTCATTGCCGCGACGCTGCAGCTGTTCATTCCGCGCCTGCTGGGACGCGCCATCGACCAGGCGCAGGGCGTCATGACCACGGGTGCCGGTGCCGCGGCAGAGCAGGCGCTTTGGAACACGGCGCTGACGCTGCTTGTCGTCAGCATCCTGCGCGGTCTCTTCACCATGGCGCAGAACTACTATGGCGAGGCCGTCGGTCACCGCACCGGCTATGAGCTGCGCCTGGCATTCTATGAGAAGATCCAGCGATTGAGCTTCTCCTTCCACGACAGGGTCCACACCGGAGATCTGATCACGCTCGGCCTGCTCGATCTCGACGGCGTGCGCATGTTCTTTTCCACCGGCATCCTGCGCGTCGTGCTGCTCGGCGTGTTGATCGGCGTCGGCGCCTATCTGCTGATCAGCACCGATCTCGTGCTCGGGCTGCTCAGCTTGAGCTTCGTGCCGTTCGTTGCCTGGCGATCCTCAGTCACCCAGCTCGCATTGCGCAGCACCTGGCTAACGTTGCAGGAGCGCCTCTCGGTGCTGAGCCGGGTGATGGACGAGAATCTCGGGGGCATCCGTGTCGTGCGCGCTTTCGCGGCGCAGCGGCACGAGCTCGAAAAATTCGACCGCGCCAAGCTGTCGGCATTGGAGCTTGCCAATCAGCGCGTCGACATCCGCGTCTCCAACACCAGCGCCATGAACTTCTCCTTCCTGGCAGCCATGGGCCTGGTGCTCTGGTTCGGCGGCCAGAAGGTGATCGCGGGCCAGATCAGCGTCGGCACTCTGGCCCAATTCCTCACCTTCATGACCATCCTGCAGATGCCGGTGCGCCAGCTCGGCCTGATGGTCAACTCGTTCGCGCGCGCCTCGACCTGCGGCACCCGCCTGTTCGAGCTGCTCGACGCCGAACTCGACATCGAGGACGCGCCTAGCGCCAAGGACCTCGTCGTCACCGACGGCGTGTTGCGCTTCGACAATGTCGGCTTCCGCTACGAGGGCGCGGGCGGACGGCCGACGCTGTCGGGCATCTCCTTCGAGGCCCGGTCCGGCGAAACCATCGGCATTGTCGGCCCGCCTGGCAGCGGCAAGTCGACCATCGCGCACCTGATCCCGCGCTTCTACGACGTCACCTCAGGTGCGATCACCATCGATGGCCAGGACATCCGTGAGGTGACGCTGCAATCGCTGCGCAAGGCCGTCGGCGTCGTGCAGCAGGACGCGTTCCTGTTCACCACCTCGATCGAGAACAACATCGCCTACGGCAATCCCTGGGCGCGCGAGACCCGTATCGGGCAGGCCGCCGAGTACGCCCAGCTGCACAACTACATCATCGGACTTCCGGCGGGCTACACCACGGTCGTCGGCGAACGCGGTGCGTCGCTTTCCGGCGGCCAGCGGCAGCGCCTGACAATCGCGCGCAGCCTGATGTTGCGGCCATCGGTGCTGGTCTTCGACGATTCGACCGCGGCAATCGACGCCGGCACCGAGCAGCGGATCCGGGCGGCGATGAAGCGCTTCGCCAGGGATCGCGTCACGCTCATCATCTCGCACCGGCTGAGTTCGCTGATGCATGCAGACCAGATCCTGTTCGTCGAGGGCGGCCGCATCGTCGAGCGCGGCACGCATGAGGAACTGCTGGCGGTCGGCGGACGCTATCGCGCGCTCTACGACCTGCAGCTTCGGCCCGACGATGACCGGCCTGTGGCTATGGGAGCCGCGTAATGTCGACACAGAGCGACGACGACAAGGAAGACACCAGCGGCCGCCCGACCAAGGCCGTCGTCGGCTCGCATCGCGACGAGGAAGAGGTTTTCGGCAAGGCCTACGACCCGCGCATTGTCAGGCGTATCTGGAGCTTCGTGAAGCCGTATCAGAGCCGGATTTTCATCTCGGTCGCCGCTGTGCTGGTGTTCACCCTGACGCAACTGGCGATCCCGCTGGTCATCCGCTACGCCATCGACCACGGCATGACGGCAGGCCGGCTCGACCAGTCGGTGATGATCTCCGCGATCGGCGCGTTCACGCTGATCATCCTCATCAACTACGCCGCCAGCTATGTTCAGGAAAGCGTCGTCGGCAAGGTCGCCGAGAACGTGCTGTCCGACCTGCGCCGCGCCATGTTCAGCCACTTGCAGCGGGTCTCGCTAAGCTTCATGGACAAGACCGAGGTCGGCCGGCTGATGTCGCGGCTGCAGGGCGACGTCAATTCGATGCAGGAGTTCCTCGAGACATCGGTGATGTCGGTGGGCGACATCGTGCTGTTGTTCGGCATCGTCAGCGTCCTGCTCTGGTTGGATTTCCGGCTCGGTCTGCTGACGCTGTCGACCATGCCGGCGCTGTTCATCGTGCGCCTGTTCTGGCTGCCGCGCGCCAAGGTCGCCTTCATGGCCGCGCACGAGACCAACTCGATCGCCAACGGCGCGCTAGCCGAAGGCATCCACGGCGTGCGCACCGTGCAGAGCCTGGAGCGCCAGCACGTCAATTTCGACCTTTATGACGAGAAGGTGCTGGCCAATCTCAATGCCCATCTGACGTCGGCGAAATACGCGCAGGTGATGGTGCCGATCGTCGACACGCTGACCGGCGTCGCCATGGCGACCGTCATCGTCGTCGGCGGCTCGATGGTGCTCTCGCACAGCCTCGATATCGGCGTCATGGTGGCGTTCCTGTTCTACATCCAGCGCTTCTTCGACCCGATCCGCTCGCTCACCATGCAGTACAGCGTCATGCAGCGCGCCATGGCTTCGGGCCAGCGCATCTCCGAAGTGCTCGACGTGCCGGTCGACGTCAGCGACAGGCAAGGTGCGGTGGCGTTGTCGCGCGACATGGACGGCTCGGTCGAGTTCAGGAACGTCACCTTCGGTTACCGGGAGAACCAGCCGGTGCTGAAGAACATCTCCTTCCGCGTCAATCCGGGCGAGACCGTGGCCCTTGTCGGCCCGACCGGATCGGGCAAGTCGAGCTCGATGGCGCTGGTGCACCGTTTCTACGACGTCTGGTCGGGTGAGGTTTTGGTCGGCGGCCACGACGTGCGTGACCTGACCCAGGATTCGCTCGGCGATCAGGTGGCGATGGTGCTGCAGGAGCCGTTCCTGTTCTCCGGCTCGGTGCTGGAAAACATCCGTTACCACAAGACCGGCGCCAGCCGCGAGGAGGTGGTCCGTGCCGCACAGGCCGTCGGCGCGCACGATTTCATCGAGAACCTACCCGATGGCTACGACACCGAACTCGAGCAGCGCGGCGGCAATCTCTCGCTCGGCCAGCGCCAGCTGATCAGTTTTGCGCGCGCGCTGGTGGCGGACGCCAAGATCCTGGTGCTCGACGAAGCCACGGCCAGCATCGATTCCTACACCGAGATGCTGATCCAGAAGGCGCTGATAACGCTGCTGGAAGGCCGTACCGGGCTGGTCATAGCCCACCGTCTGGCCACCATCCGCGGCGCCGACCGCATCATCGTGCTGCAGAACGGCGAGATCGTCGAAAGCGGCAACCACGAGCAGTTGATGGCAGGAAAGGGCCTCTACGCCCGCCTCTACAACATGAACTATGCTTCGTTCGACGACATTTCGGAGAGCGAGCTGGAACTGGACGCAGCGGTCGGCAAGGCGACGTGAGCAGTCCCGACACATCGCCGACTGCTCGTGCCTCCCTTGAGAAGAAGACCTGTTTGCGAGATCCTCTGACGTGGCCGTCGAACTGCATGCCGTCCTCGGCGCGCAGGCACAGAAAGCCGGGAATGGAAAGCAATGGGATGATGGCGGTCAACAGAAACGCCTGGTGGAAACGTTCCGACGTCAGGACGTGGTTTTCTCCCAGCAGCATAACGATCTTCAAGAGAACCGAGTTGGCCGAAAGCCTGCGAGGAGTGGGTGCTCTCTTCCCGTGGCGATCTCGCTGGCAAGCAGCTCGCCGGCGATCAGGCCAAGCGTCGCACCGCTGTGGCTGAAGGCGACGTGGTATCCCTTGATGTCCTTCAACCGGCCCAATACCGGCTCGCCATCTCCGGGAATCGGCTTGGGGCCGACACCGTAGCTTTCCAATTCCAGCTTCGGATGGCCTTCCAGAACCT
>NZ_JAMYKV010000026.1:0-93441 GCF_040317535.1 Mesorhizobium sp. M1409 | reverse complement strand
TATCCGAGACGGTGGCTTTCATGCCGCAACCCACAGCCCGCAATAGCGGGCGATATCCGAGACGGTGGCTTTCATGCCGCAACCCTCGGCCGGCAATTGCGGGCGGTATCCGGAGACGGTGGCTTTCATGCCGCAACCCTATGCGCCGATGCGATGCCGCGCCAGACGAGCGATGCGATCTGAGGTGATGGATGATTGTCGCCCATCACCCGATAGTCAGTGCGATGGCTTGCCATCGGCGATGGCATCGCGGATTTCCTTGTCCGACATGCCGGTGATGATCCGTTCGACTTCCGCCACGCTGGTCTTCTTCGGGTCGATGTCGTCGGCGACCACCTTGCCCCGGCGCATGACGACGATGCGGTCGACCACCTGGAAGACATGGTGGATGTTGTGCGCGATGAAGATGCAGGAATGACCGGAATCGCGGGCGTTGCGCACGAAGCTCAGCACGCCCTGTGTTTCGGCGACGCCGAGATTGTTGGTCGGCTCGTCGAGGATGATCAGATCGCTGTCGAAATGCATGGCGCGCGCGATCGCCACCGCCTGGCGCTCGCCGCCCGACAGCGAGCCGATCGGCGTCGTCGGCGGGATGTTCTTGGAGATGCCGACCTGCTTGAGCAGGTCGCGGGCGACCGTGTTCATGGCGTCCTGGTCCATCCGGTTGAGGAAACGCGGCGGCTTGGTCGGTTCGCGTCCGAGGAACAGATTGCGGGCTATCGACAATTGCGTGACCAGCGCCGAGTCCTGGTAGATCGTCTCGATACCCTGGGCGATGGCGTCTCTGGTGCTGCGTAGGCTTACCTTCTGGCCGCGGATGAAGATATCGCCGCTGGTCAATGGAACGGCGCCCGAAAGCACCTTGATCAGTGTCGACTTGCCGGCGCCATTGTCGCCGAGCAGGCCGACGATCTCCCGTTCATTGACATGGAAATTGGCATCCTCCAGCGCCTGCACGCGGCCATAGGACTTGCGGATGTTCGTCATGCGGATCAGTGGCTCGGCCATGGTTCAAGTCCCCGCCTGATGCCGGCGTTCCAGCCATGAATGGAGCGCCATCATGCCAAGGATGATCGCGCCGATGAAGATGTTGTAGGCAAGACCTGGCACGCCGATCAGCACGATGCCGTTGCGCATCACGCGCAGGATCAGGATGCCGAGCACGGTGCCGATGATGGTGCCGCGCCCGCCGGTGAGTGCAGTACCGCCGATCACCACCATGGCGATGACTTCGAGCTCATAGCCGGTGCCGCTGTTGGGGTTCGCAGCCGAGGTGCGCAGCGAAGAGATGACGCCGGCGAGCGACGCCATGACCGACGACAGCACGAACAGGCCGATCTTGACGCCGCTGACATTGACGCCGCGGGCGCGCGCCGCACTGGGATTGCCGCCGGCCGCCTGGATCCAGTTGCCGGTGCGGCTCTGCGTCAGCACATAACCGAGCGCGATGGCCGCGGCGATGAACCAGAATAGCGACATGTAGATGCGGAACGGCCCGATGAAGAAGTCGCCGACCAGCGCCTCCGCCAGCCAGCTGCCTTCCGCGCTCCAGGTGCGTTGCGGAAAACCATCGGTGACGAAAAGGGCGGTGCCGCGCACAACCAAAAGCATGCCGAGCGTCACCAGGAAGGACGGGATCTTGAGCTGCGTCACGAACCAGCCGTTCACCAGCCCGATGAAGCCGGCAACCAGAAGTGCAGCGACAAAGCCGACCTCCAGCGATGTCAGGCCGCTGTTGAACAGCGTCCACATCAGCACCGGCGAGAAACCGAACAGCGAACCGACCGAGAGGTCGAATTCGCCCGACGTCATCAACAGCGTCATCGCCAGCGCGATCAGGCCGAGCTCGACGGTGAAGGCAAGCGTGTTGGAGATGTTCTGCGGCGACAGGAAGTCGTGATTGAAGCCCCAGAAAACGGCGATCTCGACGACGAGCAGCACGAAGGGGCCGAATTCTGGCCGCGCGACCAGGTGTTGGATGAGCGAACGATTTTCCACGAGCAACCCGCGACATGAGTGGAAAGGCTGAGCCTCGCACATCCTTGCGCGAAGGGCTCGGCGAAAATGAGAAGCCAGTCGCGACCGCCGGGGCGATCGCGACTGTTTGGGTTTGGGATGTTACTTGCCGGACAGGATGTCGTCGTAGACCTGCGCGGTGTCCTTTTCGTAGAGCGCGCCGGTGATGACGTTGAAGCCCGGAGGAATGCCGCTGGCGGCCATATTGGCCAGCGAAAGTGCCACATAGCTGGTCGCCTGCGGGTCCTGCCACTGGCCGGCATTGACATAGCCGTTCAGCACTTCCTGGGTGGTGTCGAGCGAGTTGCCCCAGCCGACGACCGGAATTTCGCCCGCCTTGATACCGACCTGGTCGAACACCCGCTTGATCGAGCCGGTGACAAGGTCGCCGAGGCCGATGATCGCCTTGACCTTGGCCTTGTTGGCTGTGAGGTAGTCGACCATGCGGTTGATCACTTCAGCCTGGTCGAGCGTGGCTTCGGTGATCTCGTAGGTGATGCCGAGCGGCTCGAAGACGCTCTTGATGCCTTCTTCTTCCTGGACGCCATAGGTGGCGCCGGGGATTTCAACCGGCATCCAGACGAAGTCGCCTTTCTTCACCAGCCCCTTGTCGACCAGATACTGTGCCCAGTGCTTGCCAAAGGTGACATTGTCGCCGCCGACATAGGCGTTGAAGTCCGCTTTAGGGTCGGGCGTGTTGAAATTGATGATCGGCACTTTCGCCGCACGCGCTTCCTTGACGATCTCTACCAGGCTGCCCGGATCGGGGCTCGTGGTGACGATACCATCGGCCTTGGCGGAGAGGGCGGCGCGAACCGCTTCCTGCTGCGAGGCCACGTCGCCATTGTGGAACGAGGTGTTGACGGTGTTGCCGGTGTCCTTGGCCCATTGCTTGGCGCCGGCCAGGAAATAGGTCCAGACCGGATCGGCCGGACCGCCATGCGAAATCCAGTAGAATGTCTTGGCCTGTGCCGCTGCCGGAACAATCGTCAGCGCCACCAACAGGCCGTATAGGACGAGTCTTAGCCGTGTCAGCATTTGATTTCCTCCCGTTTGTAGATGGTCAGTTCTCAGTCCGTCCCTTGTTCCGGCGACAGCCGGATTACATCTTTTGCCAGCGCCGGTCGGACGCGTCAGAGCATTCCCTTTTTCGACGGATGGCAAGCCTCCATCTGCAGATGTAGTTGGCGCCTGACGGGGCGCCATCAACGGTCCCATCAGATCGCATCAGTTGAGGCGGTTTTCCGACTGTCGGATAATTGGCGGCGAGGCTCAGCCGAACGGATGGTCCTGGCCTCGGGCCGCGATAGCGCAACCAGCGCCGATATGGATGACGCCGGCGGCCACCCCACGCCTATCCGGACCAGCGTCGGCAGCCGCACCCTAGCTGGGTGTCGAGATGCTAGATGAGATCGGCCTTCGCCAATTCCCGCATCAGATGGCTGGCGCCGTAGGTCCAGTGCGGGCAATCGGGCGACAGCCGCACCCTGTTGACCAGCGCGCCGAATTTTTCCGACGAGATGGTGACGATGTCGCCGATCTTGTGGGTAAACCCCTTGCCTTTCTCGCCGCGATCCTTTGATGGCACGAACATGGTGCCGAGATAGAGCGCCAGCCCGTCCGGATACTGGTGGTGCGGACCCATGGCAGCGGCAACCAGTTCTTCCGGCGAGCGGCTGATCTCGGCCATCGAACTCGCGCCCTCCAGCGAAAACCCATCCTCGCCCTCGACCTTGAGGCGCACGACCGCGCGCCTGACGTCGCCGATCGAGAACGTGTCGTCGAACAGCCGGATGAAGGGGCCGAGCGCGGCCGAGGCATTGTTGTCCTTCGCCTTGCCGAGCAGCAGGGCCGAACGCCCTTCGACGTCGCGCAGATTGACGTCGTTGCCGATGGTGGCGCCGACGATCCTGCCGCTGCTGGCGGCGATCATGGCGATCTCGGGCTCCGGATTGTTCCAGGTCGATACCGGGTGCAGGCCGACATCGGCGCCGAAGCCGACCGAGGCCATCGGCTGGCACTTGGTGAAGATCTCGGCATCGGGGCCGATGCCCACTTCCAGATATTGCGACCAGGCGCCGCGCGCGATGAGCTTGGCCTTGATCTCCATCGCTTCGGGCGAACCGGGCTTCAGCTTCGACAGATCGTGGCCGATCAGTCCGGCAATGTCAGCGCGGATGGCGTCGGCCTTTTCAGCCGAACCGCGCGCCTGTTCCTCGATCACCCGTTCCAGCAGGCTGACGACGAAGGTAACGCCCGAGGCTTTTACCGACTGCAGATCGACCGGAGACAGCAGATAGGGTTTTGTCGGATCGCGTGTCGCCTCGAAACTGTTGGCGGCGATGTCATCGAGCGACCCGATCGGTCTGCCCTTGGCCGAGCGGACGTGCCCTGCCGGGTCGCCCATTTCGCAAAGGTCGCGCATGGTTGGCGCCGCGCGCGACGTGATGTCGAAGACCGTGCCGTCGCGCACCGTGACCACCAGCGGATGCGAGGCGCTGCTGGCGCGGCCGACAAAAAGGCCCTCGGTGGGCAGATGCGTCTGGTTCGTCATTGGTATTCGGTCCTCTGAAATGATCGAAAAAAGCGGCTGGCTGGATCGGCGCGGCACTTTCACCGGATTCCGGTCAAAGGTCTATCCCGTCCTGAGATTGCAGCTGTCCGACGGGTCTGCTGGTTTCGGTCCAGAGACAAAAGCTGGAACGCTCTTTCAAAACTGTGAAATCCTGACTAGGATTTTCACCCGACGTAGCGCATCCAGGTGAACCTCTTGCCTGCACCATTCTCCGATCCGATCTGGCACAAGTCGCAAGCGGCTTCGACGTTTCAATCGCTTTTTCCCAGCGGCGAACGTGCCGACGTCGTCATTGTCGGCGGTGGGATCATGGGCCTGTCGACTGCCTTGCATGCTGCCCGCCTTGGTCTGTCCGTGCAGGTGCTGGAGGCCGGCAAAATCGGCCAGGGTGCATCAGGCCTCAATGGCGGCCAAGTCATTCCTGGCCTGAAATACGATCCGGAATGGCTGCTGGAGCATTTTGGCCCGGAGCGCGGCGAGGCGCTCGTCAACTTCGCCGCTTCAACCGCCGATGCCGTCTTCGAGCTGATCCACGACGAGAAGCTGACGGTCCCTTTCGTTCGCCATGGCTGGATCCAGGCGGCGCACACCGAGGTCGCGCTGAAGGCGGCGGCAAACCGTGACCGGCAATGGCGGGCGCGCGGCGCCGATGTCCAACTTCTGAGCGCGGCTGAGATCGCAGCCAAGACCGGCGCGCAGGGCTATCTCGGCGGCTGGCTCGATCGCCGCGCGGGTGTCATCGATCCGCTTGCCTACACATCGGAACTGGCACGAATTGCCGCGGCCACGGGTGCGAAAATCGCCGAACACCAGAAGGTGGTCCGGTTGGGGAAAAGCGCCGGCGTTTGGCGGATCTCAACGGAGAACGGGCTGCAATTGCAGGCAAAAGCGGTCGTGCTGGCGACCAATGCCTATACGGATGGTCTGATCCCCGGCCTCGCCGAGACGATCGTGCCGTTGCATTCGTTCCAGATCGCAACAGCGCCATTGCCGCCCGACGTTTCGGCCACGATCCTGCCTGAGGGGCAGGCGGTGTCGGACTCCAGGCGCATCCTCGTCTATTACCGCAAGAGCGCCGACGGACGGCTGGTGCTTGGCGGGCGTGGCCGCATGGCCTTGCCGACGAGCACCAGTGACTGGGCACATCTCGAGCGGGCGCTGCGGCGGCTCTACCCCATGCTGTCCGAAATCGCCATCGAGAAGCGCTGGTTCGGCCGTGTGGCGATGACGCCGGACCACCTGCCGCACATCCACGAGCCCGAGCAGGGCCTGCTGGCCGTGGTCGGCTGCCAGGGCCGCGGCGTCGGCCTGATGACAGCGCTTGGCGAGAGTGTCGCTGGCTATCTCCAATGTGGAGATGCCAGGCAATTGCCGTTCCCGCTTTCACCGATCCGGCCGATCCCATTCCACGCCTTCCGCCAGGTAGGCGTCGCCGCGACCATCGCCTGGTATCGCCTGCTCGACACGCTGGAGCGCTGACCACGGCAATTCATGCCAACGGGTCCCGATTGGGGATTTCGCTTGACAGTTTCATGAATATGAAAAACTCTTGGCCAATTTCAAAATTTGATAGGCAGGTCGATGTCGACCCTCGTTGCAGCATCAGCGCCAGAGGCCCGGTCGTCATCGGGCTTCCGGGTCGCCATGCTGCTGCCGGGCGCCCTTGTCACCTTCCTGCTGATCCTGTTTGCCCTTGGCCTGGTGCTTTTCCTCGCCTTTCGCGGCAATGACGGTTCGCTGCTCGGCGCCGGTTTCACCGCGGCGAATTTTGCGACTGTCGTGTCCGATCCACTGTACTGGACGGTGACGCTGCGCTCATTGGTCATTGCCGCGCTTGTCACGCTGGCCACCGTCGTCACCGCCTATCCCGTCGCCTACTACCTTGCCTTCCACGCCGGCCGGCGGCGCGGCCTGCTGCTGTTCCTGGTGACGCTGCCGTTCTGGACCAGCTATCTCCTGCGCGTCTTCGCCTGGAAGATCGTGCTCGCCTACAATGGCGTGCTGAACTCGGCGCTGATCGAAAGCGGCATCTGGTCCGAGCCGACATTGGCCTTTCTCAACACGCCGGCCGCCGTCGTCGTCACGCTTGCCCATGCCTATGCGCCGTTCGCCATCCTGCCGATTTATGTGGCGCTGGACACGATCCCGAAATCGCTGATCGAGGCCGCTTCCGATCTCGGCGCGCGGCCATTCACCTCTTTCCGCCGTGTCGTGCTGCCCAATTCGATGCCGGGAGTGCTGGCGGCAGCCCTTGTCGTCTTCGTGCCGACGGTTGGCGATTATGTCACGCCGGCTCTCGTCGGCGGTCCGGCCAGCACCATGATCGGCACCCTTATCCAGGCGCAATTCGGCAAGGCCAATGACTGGCCGTTTGGCGCCGCGCTCTCCGTCGCCGTGATGCTGGTCATCCTTGCCGTGGTGTTGGTCGCGCGCTTCACCGACCGCAGATTTGGCAGCCGGACATGAGCACCACACGCACGCAGCGGGGCGGTCGCTGGCTTGGCGCCTACGTCATCGCCTATCTGGTCTTTCTCTATCTGCCGGTGCTGCTGATCCCGCTGTTTTCCTTCAACAACTCGATCCAGGCAGCGTTTCCGCTGCAAGGCTTTACCTTGCAATGGTACGCGACTTTGTTCGGCAATTCGGCGCTGACCGGCGCGCTCCTGAACAGCCTCGTCATCGGTGCCCTTGCCGCCATGGGTGCTACGCTGTGCGGCATCACCGTGTCCTACATGGATCTCTATGGCCGCTCGCCGCTGGCCGCCGCCATCAGCGCGCCATTGCCCGGCTGCCGATCCTGATCCCCGGCGTCATCGTCGGCATATCGCTGCTGATCCTCATCAACCTCATCGGCCTCGGGCCATCGCGCATCGCCATCGTTCTCGGGCACATATTGGTGGCGCTGCCAACAACGGTGGTGATCATGCGCAGCCGCTTCGCCGCCATCCCCAAAACCATTCGCGAGGCGGCTCTCGATCTCGGTGCCTCCGACTGGACGACCTTCCGGCGGGTCATGCTGCCGCTCAGCCTGCCGGCCATCGTCTCGGCCTTCATGCTGGCCTTCCTGATCTCCTTCGACGAATTCATCGTCGTCTTCTTCCTCGCCGGCACCGAGCCGACGCTGCCGCTCTACATCTGGAGCCAGCTGCGGTTCCCCAAATCGCTGCCGACGGTCATGGCGCTGGGCAC
This sequence comes from Mesorhizobium sp. M1409, assembly GCF_040317535.1. Classification (NCBI taxonomy): domain Bacteria; kingdom Pseudomonadati; phylum Pseudomonadota; class Alphaproteobacteria; order Hyphomicrobiales; family Phyllobacteriaceae; genus Mesorhizobium; species Mesorhizobium sp. M1409. The sequence continues at coordinate 85,661 of NZ_JAMYKV010000026.1, read as the reverse complement.
GTCGATCCTGGCGGTGTCCTTCGTCATCGCCGCAGCAGCCGAAATCCTGCGCCATCGCGGCCTGGCCGCGGCGGCGCCAAGACCCGCCGATCCATCACAACCAAAACAAACCAAGAGAGGAGAACTGCAATGGCATTCGACCTGAAATCTGGCGACCTGAAATCTGGCCACCCGATATCCGGAAAGACGGCCCGGGCCGGCTTGGCCGCCTTGGCATTGGCGCTGTCGTCGACCGTCGCTTTCGCCGGCGACAAGCTGCAATATTTCACCTGGTCGGGCTACGAACTGCCCGATTTCAACAAGAGCTTCCTGGCCGCGCACCCCGACGGCGTCGAGGCCTCGATCTTCGGTGACGACGATGACGCCTTCACCAAGGTTAAGGCCGGCTTCCGCCCCGACATCGCGCATCCCTGCTACGACAAGGTGGCGCGCTGGAACAAGGAAGGCCTGCTGCAGCCGATCGATACCAAGCGCATCAAGAACTGGGATTCGATCTTCCCGGTGTTCAAGAACCTGCCCGACCTGCAGGCCGGTGACGGCAAGGTCTGGATGGTGCCGTGGGACTGGGGCAACACCTCGATCCTTTACCGCACCGATCTGGTGAAGAACCCGGAAGCAAGCTGGAATCTCCTGTGGGACAAGCAGTATGCCGGCCGCATGGCGACCATCGACGCGGTGCATGACACGCCGATCGTTGCCGCACTCCTTGCCGGCGTCAATCCGTTCGACATGACGCCTGCCGAGATGGACAAGGTGGCCGAGAAGCTGCGCGAGCAGCGCCCGCTGCTCTCCAACTACACCACCGACATGACCTCGGTCGAACAGGCGCTGGCCAGCGGCCAATTGGTCGCCGCCATGACCTGGAACGCGTCGGCCACCTCGCTCAAGAAGCAGGGCGTGCCGGTCGAGTTCATGAAGCCCAGGGAAGGCATGCTGACCTGGGCCTGCGGTTTCGTCATGCTCAAGGACGCCAAGAATGTCGATCTTGCCTATGACTTCATCAACAGCCGGCTGGACGCCGAATCCGGCAAATACCTGATCGAGGCCTATGGCTATGGCAGCTCGCTGAGTTCCGCCTTTGCCACCGTGCCGAAGGAGGAACTGGAGAAACTCCAATTGCCGTCCGATCCGGAGGTGATGCTGAAGACCACCATCTTCACCGGACCGATGAAACAGAATGACGACCTCGCCAAGATGTTCGAAAAGGTGAAGGCTGGCGGGTAAGGGCGTTCTTCCTTCTCCCCTTGTGGGAGAAGGTGTCGCCGTAGGCGACGGATGAGGGGTGTTCCAGGGAACACCAGCGTCTCATTCCGCTGGAACACCCTTCAACCGTCTCGGCGCTTCGCGCCGATCCACCTTCTCCCACAAGGGGAGAAGGGAAAAGCAAACGAGGACGGAGGCATGGATATACTGGACGAAGCGGCTGAGAAGCCGAAGGACGATGCCGATGTGCGGGTCGGCCGGCGCGTGCGGGCGCTGCGGCTCGAGCGCAAGCTGTCGCTGGCCGATCTTGCCGCCAGGGCAGGGGTGTCGATCGGGGCACTGAGCCAGATCGAGCGTGGCATGTCCTCGCTGCGCGTCAAGGTGATCTGGCCGCTCGCTGCCGCTCTCGACATCGAGCCGTCGGCGCTGATCGCCGACGGCAACGATGCCGCCAACGATCTCTATTGCGTGCGTGCCGACAAGCGGCGGCAAATCCCGGTCAAATCGGAAGGCATTGCCAAGGCGCTGCTGTCGCCGCCTGGCGCGACACTGACCGGCATGCTGGTGACGGTGGAAGCCGGCGGCGGCACGGCCGAGGCCTATGCCCATGCCGGCCATGAGTTCGGCTTCGTGCTGTCGGGCGAGGTCGAACTGGTGGTGGATGCGACAAGATACGTGCTGAAGGCGGGCGACAGTTTTGCCTTCAAGAGCACGCTTTTGCACGCCTTCCGCAATCCGGGCGCCGAGCGCTGCCAGATTCTCTGGGTCAACACCACGAAGCCGTCCGAGGTTCGCGATGGCGCCTGATCCCCTCGTCCGGCTGCAGGCGGTCTCGAAAATCTTTCCCGGCGGCATCGTCGGGCTCGACGCCGTCGATCTCGACATTGTCAGCGGCGAGTTCATCACGCTGCTCGGCCCGTCCGGCTGCGGCAAGACCACCAGCCTGCGCGTCATCGCCGGCTTCGAAAGCCCGTCGAGCGGCAAGGTGCTGCTCGACGGCCGCGACATCACGGCGCTGCGGCCCTACGACCGGCCGGTCAACACCGTGTTCCAGGATTACGCGCTGTTTCCGCACATGAACGTTGAAGAAAATGTCGGCTTCGGCCTGTCGCTGCGCAAGCTTTCAGGCAGCCAACAGGCAAAACGCGTCGGCGAAGCGCTCGACATGGTCGGCCTCGCCGACAAGATCGGCGCCCGCGTCTCCGAACTGTCGGGCGGCCAGCGCCAGCGTGTCGCGCTCGCCCGGGCCATTGTCTGTGAACCGCGCGTGCTGTTGCTCGACGAGCCGCTGTCGGCGCTCGACGCGCATCTGCGTGAGCAGATGCAGGTCGAACTAAAGCGGTTGCAGTCGCGGCTCGGCACCACCTTCGTCATGGTCACGCACGACCAGACCGAAGCGCTGTCGATCTCGGACCGCATCGTCATCATGAACAAGGGCCGCATCGAGCAGATCGCACCGCCGGCCACACTCTACGACCGGCCAGCCACCACATTCGTCGCCAGCTTCATCGGCACGATGAACCTGCTGCGGTCGCGTTTCATCGGCCGCGACGGCGATCGCCTGCATTTCGTCGCCGGCGCTCTGCCGCTGGAGGCCACGTCCGAAGCCGGCGACGCTCCCGCTGAAGGGGCCATGCGCACCGTCGGCGTGCGACCAGAGGATCTGCTGGCCGCCACCGAGGCCGCGGCCGGCACGGCGCCGGCGCGCGTCAACAGCATCGTCTTTCACGGTCGCACACTGCGCCTGCATGCCGAACTCGGGCAGGGCGCACCTGTTGTCATCGACGCGCCGCGCCAGGCCGAGGGTTTTCAATTCAGCGTCGGCGACGTCGCGCATATCAGCCTGCGCCGTGGCGCCAACTGCCCCATGCTGCCGGGCTAGTTTCATCGACGATAACAACCGGAGCACACGTTCGCGCCGTTCGGCGGCTACAAGCAGTCAGGCCGCGGCCGCGAATATGACGACTGGGCCATCCCCGATTTTCTGGAGGTCAAGGACATCATCGGCTATGGGACTTGGAAGGTTGAGGGCCAGGTTCGCGTCGGCGGTCGGCCTGGCCTATCTGGGATCCTCCTGCCGGTTGTGAACACATGGAATAAAGTATGGATTGACTGGCAAGGAATACATTCCTAAATCTGGCCGATGCCGGAACCCAGCAGCCGACCGCGCCGAAATGTGCAAACTCTTTGCCTGGCGCACGACGTCGGGCAACTCGTTCGTGTCCGATGCCGGAACTGCAACATCACTCGGCACTACCTACCCGGAGATCTCGCAAAGCTGGTCGGTGACATCCCCTTTTGGGATGTGGAACGGCATATGCGGTGCGAACGCTGCAAACTACGCGAGCTTGACGCCGATATCATCCTTCCGAGTGCTGTCGAACGATTGAAAATTCGTGTCAGACGCCTTGTCGAAATCCGCGTGGTTCGCCGAGCGATTTGGCGAGACGAGGATTGAGGAAGGGGCTGATACGGCGATCCTGCAGCTTAGAGATCCTGCAGCTTAGAAAAGAGATCCCTGGGCCGGAGCCTGCTGCGGGAATTTGATCTGTGTGGCTGGTTTCTCGACGATCACCAACGCGTCGTCGAGCGCTGTCCGCTGCAAATGCCGCGCGTCTGACCACGGCGCTGTCAGCCAAGCCTCGGTCTCTTCCGACGTCGTCAGGATCACGGGCATGGCCCTCTCGTGGATTGGCGCGATGAGTGCATTAGGCTTGGTTGTCATGAAGGCGTACAACTCGAAGTCAGCAGGACCATCCTTGACTTTCCGCACGCCATGCCAACGAGTCCAAAAACCAGCGAAGAAAAATAAAGGTCGGCTTTCATCACGGGCAAACCAATAATTGCGCTGGATTCCTGTTTCCGGGTCTTTGTCGTTCGGTGTAGGGCTGGGTTCCGCAAAGCTGGTCACCGGCACGACGCATCTATGCTCGATGCCAACAAACTGTTGCCAGTGAGAATATTGCGGATTGCGAACGTTTGTGGTGCCGTAGTCCGCCTTGCCCTTCATGCGTTCAGGCGGCGTTGGCAAACCCCAAAACAGTTTCGCCAGCTCACGCTCCCCGTCCGCCGTGTTGCGAACGACCGGGCCGGGCTGGTTGGGATAGATGTCCACGGAAGGCTCAAGGTTGCCGCTGATATCGCGCAGTGTGCGCGTCCATTGGCGGACCGCCTCTTGCGTCGTGGTGATGTTGTAGAGGTTGCACATTCACCTAGGATCGCGGAAATGGCTCGTGTCCGCAACCGAATGTGCGGGAGCCGGTCCGCGCGATATCATCCTGACATGGCTTGTCAGCTACCGAGCGGATGACGATGGCAGGCCAGCAAGCTGTTCCCTATTTGCAATTCGTCTAAACGGAGGAACACAAATGACCATTGCAGAAATTGCCAAGGACTTCACCGAGCTGCTAAAGCAGGGGAACAACGAAGCTGCGGCCGAGAAATACAATGCCGATGACATTGTCAGCCTCGAAGCCATGGAGGGGCCGATGGCCGTCTCTCGTGGCAAGGAGGCTCTCAAACAGAAGGGCCAATGGTGGCAGGAGAACAACGAAGTGCATGGCGGCTCGGTCGAGGGGCCCTATGTCAACGGCGACCAATTCGCGGTGCGCTTCAAGTTCGACATAACGCCCAAGGCTACCGGCGAGCGTGTCACCATGGATGAGGTTGGCCTGTACACGGTCAAGAATGGCAAGATTACCGAAGAGCGCTTCTACTACTGAGGCCGGAACGGCGTTGGGGAGCCTGCTCTCTTCGTAGCTGGGTAGAGATAAGCGTGGCGGCCAAGACGATGTCTTGGCCGCCATGTGAGAGGTTCAGATCGTCTTCACATACGCCAAACCAGCCGCTCGTTCGGCACGATTTCGAGAAAGCAGCAATGGCGGTCATTGACCTCATTGCCGTCCCGCGACTGCATGCGCGTCCGGAACAGCCCGCCGGGCACGGATGCGGCCGCTGGCAAAGTGCGGTGGGCGCCCTTAGTCTGCGATCAGATTCGAAGTCCGAAGGGCCACTGTTTTGACCATCACCATCTACGGCATCACCACCTGCGACACGGTCAAGAAGGCGCGCGTCTGGCTGGAGGCCCGTGACCTTGCCTACCGGTTCCACGATTTCAGGGCAGAGGGGCTGGACGCCAAGCGCCTCGACGGCTGGGTTGGCAAGGTCGGCTGGGAAAAGCTGTTCAACAAGGCGAGCACCACGTTTCGCGAACTGGCGGACAAGGACAAGCAAGGGCTGGATGAAAAGAAGGCCAAGGCGCTGATGCTGGCCAAGCCGACCATGATCAAGCGGCCGGTGCTGGAGACAGGTGATCGGATTCTGGTGGGGTTCAAGCCGGATGTTTATGAGCAGGCGGTAGGTGAGAAGTAGAGCCAGCGGAACGGCGAACTGCCGATCTCCCCCCTTGCGGGGGAGATGGCCGGCAGGCCAGAGGGGGGTGTGAAGGATCGCCATCTGTTGACGAAATTGTTCCGACACGAACCGGTCGAAGCATGAGGATGCGAGTGGTTGAAAGGTCGGCGGGACAGCACCCCCTCTGCCCTGCCGGGCATCTCCCCCGCAAGGGGGAGATCGGATGTCGCCTCGGCTTTCGCCAATCGCCGCTGTTGTAGGACGTAAGCGCTTCAGCCTGTCCCGCGCAAATAGCCCGCCAGCGCCGCCGCGTTGTTGTGGGCTTCGTCATGTGCGCCATAGAGCAGCGTCACCTTGCCGTGGCGGAGCAGGCCGCGCAATTTGTCCACCGCAGCTTCATTCCCGTCCAACTCAACCCGGTACTGCTCCTGAAACTCAGCCCAGCGCTCCGCCTCATGGCCGAACCATTTGCGCAAGTCGTCGCTCGGCGCGATCTCCTTCAGCCACAGCGTCAGCGCGGCATCCTCCTTGCTGACACCGCGCGGCCAGATGCGGTCGACCAGAACCCGCTGCCCATCGTCGAGCGCGGGTGGCTCGTAGATCCGCTTGACCGCCAGATCGAAGGCCATCGGACCCTCCGTAAACGGTCAGGCCCACTCGCCCTTGCGCATCACAGGCACGCGGGCGCCGTCCTTGTGGACGCCGTCGATGTCGATCCTGTCCGAACCGATCATCCAGTCGATGTGGATGAAACTCTTGTTGCCGCCGCGCTGAGAGATCTCGTCCTGGCTGAGTGAGGCGCCGTCGACGAAGCACTTCGAATAGCACTGGCCGAGCGCGATGTGGCAGGCGGCGTTTTCGTCGAACAGCGTGTTGAAGAATAACAGCCCGCTCGCCGAAATCGGCGAGGAATGCGGCACCAGCGCCACCTCGCCGAGGCGGCGTGCGCCCTCGTCGGTGTCGAGCACCTTCTTCAGCACGTCCTCGCCCTTTGATGCCTTGGCCTCGACGATCCTGCCCTCTTCGAAACGCACCGAGATCTCGTCGATCATCGTGCCCTGGTAGGACAGCGGCTTGGTCGAGGAGACATGACCCTCGACCCGCCTCGCATGCGGCGTGGTGAAGACCTCTTCGGTCGGGATGTTGGGGTTGCAGGTGACGCCGTTCTTGGCGGTCGAAGCGCCGCCCATCCATTCATGGCCGTCCGCCAGCCCGACGGTCAGATCGGTGCCCAGCCCGGTGAAGTGCAACGCATGGAAATTGTGGCCGTTGAGCCATTCCGTGCGGTCACGAAGTGCCGCATTGTGCGCCTTCCAGTTGCCGATCGGATCCTCGACGTCCACCCGCGATGCGGCGAAAATGGCGTCGGCGAGCTTTGCGACCGCAACATCGTCGGCGTCGCCGGGGAAAACCTGCCTGGCCCAGGCGAGGTCCGGATAGGCGACGATGTTCCAGTTGATGTCGAAGCCGGTGATCTTTTCCAGCGCCGGCTGGTAAGCCATCGAATTCGCCTTGTTGGCGCGCGCCACTTTCGCCGGGTCTTGTGCCGACAACAGCGACGGATCCTCGCCGCGCACGGCAAGTCTGGCCGCATTGTTGGAAAAGGCCTTCGCCATGCCTTCGTAGAGCCAGCCGGCGGCGCGGTCGAAGCTTGCATCGGCGCCGAAGCGGTAACGCGCCAACGTCATCTCGTCGTCGTTGAAGATCGGCGTCACAAGGCCGGCGCCGGCCTTGTAGGCGTGCTCGACGATCCGTCTGGTCAGCGGCAGTGCCGCGATCGACGATGTCACCACCAGGTCCTGTCCCGGCTGCAATTGCAGCCCGACCTTGATGGCGACTTCCGCCAGCCTGTCGAGCTTCACCGGGTCGATCGATGCGGAAACGCCGCGCGAATGTGTGGTCATGATCCTGCCTGTCGTAGTTTGATGTCCGACTCATCATAGAGCGGCGCCACGGTCGTTTCCACCGCGATCGCGCCGGCGGGTGCAGTGGTTGCCGACCCGAACTGCGCCATGGTCGCCTCGATCTCTTCCCTGATCCAGATCTTGAAATCCCGAACCTTGCGGCTTTCGGCCCTCGCGGACGAGGTCACCAGCCAATAGCCGAGGCCGCTCTGGGCGCGGATTCCGAACGGCGCCACCAGTCGCCCATCGGCGAGCGCATCGGCGGCGAGCAACTGCCAGCCCAGCATCACGCCATGGCCGGCAATCGCCGATTCCAGGCACAGCATCGGGTCGGTGAAACGCGCGCCCTTCAGGAAGGTGACCGGCGGGACACCGGCCGTCTCGAACCAGCTATCCCAACTGATCATCGCCCGCTCGTCGGTGATCGCGCAGGTCTGGGCAAGGTCCTCGATCGACTTCAGTCTTTTGGCGATCGCCGGCGCGCAGACCGGGAAGACTTCCTGCGCCAAGAGCAGTTCCGTCCGCCCGCCCGGCCACTTGCCGTCGCCAAGCCGGATGGCGATGTCGATGTCGGAATGATCGAGATCGGCCAGCCGCACCGAAGCGTCGATGCGCAAAAGCACGTTGGGATGCCGGGCGAAGTGACGCGACAGTCGCGGCAGCAGCCATTTTGACGCAAAGGCCGGCGCCACCGAAACCACCAAGGTGCATTGCGTCGCCTCGTCGGCCAGCGCCACGGCCTGGGCAAGCTCGCGAAATCCTGCACCAAGGCGGGCCGCGAAGACGGCGCCGAATTCGGTCAGCACGAGACCGCTCGCCGTTCGTTCGAACAGCGCCTGGCCGAGCTGCTTCTCGGTGCGGCTTATCTGCTGGCTGACGGCGCTGACGGACACGTTGAGTTCACCGGCGGCAGCCGCCAGGGATCCGAGACGGGCAACGGTTTCGACGGCGCGAAGGCCGTTGAGATGAACGCGGTTGAGCATGGTCATTTGAGATTTTCTAAACCGGTCCGGCCGAAATCTCAATTGAAAGACCCGTCGAAACGGCAGATTTTATGCAAGGAAAGACAGACCCGCGGAGCCAGAAATGCTAAGGATCTTGTCGTCGTCGCTGAAGGGGTTTTTCGCTGCAGGTTCCGGATATGAGCCCAGCCGGGAGAGCGAGGCGCAGAGATGGCTGACCGATCCGCTTTCGCATCCCGTGCTGAACACCATGTCGGAGCGTCAACTTGGCGACGTGCCGTTCAGGCTGACGGCGCGGCGAACAGTGCATGAGACGGCAGGCTGCCGGTAAACCGCGGACGCGGCAACCAGGGAGAGAGGCGATATTGTCGACGCCAGCGCCGCCCCTCATCCGCCTGCCGGCACCTTCTCCCCGTATAGTGACGGGGAGAAGGGGATGACCGCAATCTCGGCGCTCTCCTTTCCAGCGTTGAGATTGGAGAAATCGCCGATGACAGCGTCCTTCTCCCCGTCACTATACGGGGAGAAGTGCCCGGCAGGGCGATGAGGGGCGGCGCTGGCGTTGAGATCTTCGCGACGAGACACGAACGGACGAAGCAACGATAGAATACGCGCGATCCGCCAGTGGCCAGTCGCCACTGGGCTAGGCTGGCCCAACACAAATCTGATTGTTTCGGCGCCAGCCAATTCTATTGTGCAGTGCAATGACATCAGCCACGTCAACAGCGCTGCGTTTCACCTTCGCCGGCATGATTGCCATGGCGGTTGCCATGGGTATCGGCCGCTTCGTCTACACGCCGATCCTGCCCGGCATGATGCAGGAACTGCATCTGTCGCCGGCCGATGCCGGATGGATCGCCTCCGCCAACTATCTCGGTTATCTCATTGGCGCGTTGGCCGCGGCGGGCGGCTGGGCGCATGGACGCGAGCGCCTGCTGATGCTGGTGGGGCTCGGCGCCAGTGCGGTCCTGGCCGCGCTGATGGGGCTGACCGATGCGATGGCCGCCTTTCTCGTTGTCCGCTTTCTGGCCGGCCTGGCCAGCGCCTTCGTCATGGTGTTCATGGCCAGCATCGTTTTCAGCCATATCGCGGCTGCCGGTCGAGGCGACCTGCAGGCGTTGCATTTCGGCGGCGTCGGCCTCGGCATCGCAATCTCCGCGGCGATGATGGCGGTGCTGGTCACCGAACATGCCGGCTGGGCGGCGGGCTGGCTGTGGTCGGCGGCAATCTCGGCTTGCGGGTTCGTACTCGTGGCGTTGATGGTCGACGAGGGTCCGCTCACCAATGGCGAAGTCGCCCGCGAGCCGGCACTGCGGATGGACCGGTCGCTGGTCAAGGTCATCATTGCCTACGGCCTGTTCGGCTTCGGCTACGTGGTGACGGCGACGTTCCTGGTCGCCATCGTTCGGCAAGGCGGCGGCAGCCGGGTCTTCGAGACCATGGTGTGGATGGTCGCCGGCCTTGCCGGCTTTCCCTCGACCTGGCTCTGGCAGAAGATCGCCGCTCGGACCGGCCTCTATGCCGCCTATGCGCTGGCATGCATCATCGAAGTTGTCGGCGTCACCGCCAGCGTCGCCATCGGCGGACGTACCGGGCCGTTGCTCGGCGGCGTGCTGCTCGGCGGCACCTTCATAGCCATCACCGCATTTGGCCTGCAGGCCGCCAGACAGCTTGCACCGCAGGCGCCGCGGCGGATCTTTGCCCTGATGACGGCTGCGTTCGGCGTAGGCCAGATCATCGGCCCGATCGCCGCCGGGCTGCTGGCGCAAATGTCCGGCGATTTCTTCCTCGCCTCGATCGCCGCCGCCATCATGCTGGTCGTCTCCGGCGGCCTCACATGGTCGGCTGCGCCAAAATCGCCATGATTGTGGGGTTGCTCGGTGCGGGCATCGGGCACGGGCATTTTCTTTCCAGCTAATGTGTGACTTTATGCCCGCCGTAGTCAGCTGATTTGCGCCTAGATCGAGGAATTCCCCACAGTGTTCGTATCCTTTTTCCCGCAGCCGAAGCTTTTTTTCTCTTCGGCCGCCGTCTGGAGCCTTGCGGCGATCCTGTTCTGGTTTTTCGGTGGTGAACAATTGGGCGCGGTTTTCGGATTGCCGCCCGCCATGGCCGGCGCGCCGCCCATTATCGGCATCGCCATTCTCATGTCGCCGCCGTTTCTATGGTTTTATCTCTATTTCGCGTTCTGCGTGGCCGTCTTCTATGCGTTCTGGAGCTGGTATTCGCCGCATCCATGGCAACGCTGGTCGATCCTGATGACCTCAGTCATCCTGTTCTTCATCTATTTCAATGTGCAGGTCAGTGTCGCCGTCAACGCCTGGTACGGGCCATTCTTCGACTATGTGCAGGGACTGATGTCGGGGACCGGAAAGTCGACCAACGCCGAATTTTATATCGGATTGGCAGATTTTTCGTGGCTCGCGTTGATCGGCATGAACGTGCAGGTGGTCAATGCCTTCATCGTCAGCCACTGGATCTTCCGCTGGCGCACGGCGATGAATGATTATTTTGTCGAGAACTGGGGCAGGCTTCGACATATCGAGGGTGCTTCGCAGCGTATCCAGGAAGACACGATGCGGTTCTCGCAGATCATGGAGGATCTCGGCTCCAGCTTCGTCCAGTCGATCATGACCCTGATCGCATTCCTGCCGGTCATGATCCAGTTGCAGGCCCATATCACCGAGTTGCCGATTATCGGCGCGATCCCGCAGCCATTGGTGGTCGCGGCCCTTGCCTGGTGTCTGTTCGGAACGATCTCGGTCATGATTGCCGGCATGAAGCTTCCAGGACTGCAGTTCCGCAACCAGCGCGTCGAGGCCGCCTATCGCAAGGAACTCGTCTACGGCGAGGATCACGCGGACAGGGCCCAGCCAGCCACCACTGCCGAGCTGTTCGCGAACGTTCGTCACAATTATTTCAGGCTCTATTTCCACTACATCTATTTCAACGTCGTCCGTTACACCTACCTGCAGGCCGACAACATTTTCTCGCTGCTGATCCTGGGTCCGTCGCTGGTTGCACACAAGATAACGTTCGGCGCGCTGAACCAGATTTCGAATGCATTCGGTAAAGTGACCGGGTCGCTGCAGTTTCTGCTCACCTCCTGGTCGACAATCGTTGAGCTGCAATCGGTCCACAAACGCCTGCGCGCCTTCGAGGCGACCCTGCTCGGCGAGCCGCTGCCGGACATCGACCAGCGCTATCTGGCAAAACAGGGCGTTGAAGATCCGGCCTAAAGGCCAGGTTGGAAATCGAACCGGGTTGGCGGCTCAGCCGCCCACCGAGCCCTGCTTCTGGGCAGCATCTTGGCGCGATACATAGTCGCGAAAGCTGATGCATTCGACATCGGCCTTGACGCAGACCTCGCCGGCAAAGCGCTCCAGCGCGTTCCAGTAGGCGCCGTCATTCATCGGCGTGAAGTGGAAGCCGAGCTCAAGCGGAATGCGCTTATCCGCATACTGCTTGTCGAAGGCGGCGCGGAAGGCATCATAGGTGCGGTTCGCGAATTCGTCCGCCTTGCCTGGCCGCTCGAAGCCGCCGGAATGCCTGACATAGAGGTTGTAATCCATGGCGATCACCGGCCGTGACTTCGGTCCCTCCGGAATCTGCGGCAGCGAAAACTGCATGATGCCGTTGCCGGCCATCGGCCGGGCCGGCCCCTGCGAGACGCCGCTGGCGTCGAACTGATAGCCGGCCGCCGGCAGAGCCTCGTAGAGGGCCTTGTTCGCCGACAGATACGGCGCGCGAAAACCGGCCACCGCATGCCGCGCGAAATCGCGCCAGCCCTCGGGTTCGGGCGCAATTCCGTTGATCGCATAGGCGTTCTCGAGAATGTGCTCGAACGAACTGAACTCTTTCAGCCAGTCGGCCTTGCTCCAGTCCTTGCCGTCGAAATGGCCGCAGCCATGGCTGGCGATATCGTGGCCTTCATGCGCGGCAAGGCCGATCTGTTCGAGCCGCTCGGTGACTTCCTGCTTCGAGGCGGCAAAGCCGATATTGGATTTGCCGGCGCTTTTGCCGGGTGCGTCGTATTGCTTGCGTGTTTCCGGCGACAGCAGGAAGACGCAGGAGAGAAAATAGGTGAAGTGCGCGCCGGTGCGCTGCGCCAGTGCCCGGCTACGCTTCCACTGCGAAATGTCGCGGGCGCTGTCGAACGAGATGATGACGGCCTGCTTGGGCTTTGCCGGTATTGGTGGCGCGGGCGGATCGGCCAAAGCCCCGCCGGCAGTGGCGAGCGAGGCGAGGGAAAACGCAACAGCGCGAAACGGACGAAGCATAGGCAATCGGATCTGCACTCTTCTGATCTGCATTCTGGGGGACGTCTGGAAGCCGGCTATCCCCGAAATGTGGCGTGGGTGCGATTGGCCTTTTCGGCTGCTTGCCCGGGGCAAACATCCGTTTGCCCTAGGGAATAGGCGATTTTCCGGTTGAACCCCTTCCATGCCGACAAAATTTCGCTAAAACGCGGGCTGACAAAGGCCCGACCGGGCAGGAATGGTTTTGATCGATGTCCGACGACAGTTTTATCCGTGAAGTCAACGACGAGATGCGTCGCGACCAGGCGCATGCGCTGTGGGACCGTTTTGGTCCCGCGTTGCTTGTCCTCGCGATCCTCGTGGTGCTCGGTACCGCCGCTTTCGTCGGTTATCGCTATTGGGACGAGACGCGCGCCAACCGCTCCGGCGATGCGTTCTCGCAGGCGCTGAAGCTTGCCAATGACGGCAAGAACGACGAAGCGCTGACCGCGCTCGATCAATTGGAGAAGGATGGCTACGGCGCCTATCCGTTGCTCGCGCGCATGCGCGGCGCAACCGTCAAGGCCGACAAGGGCGACGTCGCCGCCGCCGTCAAGGATTTCGACGATGTCGCCGCCGACACCGCCATTCCCCAGGGCATTCGCGACATGGCGCGCCTCAGGGCAGCACTCCTGCTTGTCGACCATGGCTCCTTCGCCGACGTCTCCAGCCGTGTCGAAGCGCTCACATCCGACACCAACACGCTGCGCCATACGGCGCGCGAGGCACTCGGCCTTTCCGCCTGGAAGGAAGGCAAGACCCAGGACGCGCTAAAGCTGTTCGACCAGATCGCCGCCGATGACGGCGCGCCGCGCAACACCCGCGAGCGTGCAACGTTGATGTCCGAACTGATCCGCGGGTCGGGCAGTGCGTCGTGACCTTCAAAGTCGCCATCATCGGCAGACCTAACGTCGGCAAATCGACTCTTTTCAATCGGCTGGTGGGAAGGAAGCTGGCGCTTGTCGACGACACGCCTGGCGTCACCCGCGACCGTCGCGTCCATGCCGCCAAGCTCTACGATCTGCATTTCGACGTCATCGACACCGCCGGCTTCGAGGATGCGGGCGCCTCGACCTTGCCCGGCCGCATGCGCGCGCAGACCGAGATCGCCATCCGCGAGGCGGACCTCATCTTCTTCACCATCGACGCCAAGTCTGGCCTGTTGCCCGACGACAGGACCTTCGCCGAGATCGTGCGCAAGTCCGGCAAGCCTGTGGTGCTGGTCGCCAACAAAGCCGAGGCGAAGGGTGCCCAGGGCGGCATGCTGGAGGCCTGGGAACTCGGCCTTGGCGAGCCGATCCCGGTTTCGGCGGAACATGGCCAGGGCATGCCCGATTTGCGCGACGCCGTGATCGGCGCGCTCGGCGAAGCGCGTGCCTTTGGCGAAAATGAAGATGGCGAAGACGAAGAAGTCGCTGCCGGCGAGGTTCTGATCGGCGAGGATATCGCCGATCCTGATGCCGAGCACACCTATGACGACACCAAGCCGATGCGCATCGCCGTCGTCGGTCGTCCCAATGCCGGCAAGTCGACATTGATCAACGCGCTGATCGGCGAAGAGCGGCTGCTCACCGGACCGGAAGCCGGTATCACCCGTGATTCCATCTCCGTCGACTGGGATTGGCATGGCCGCCGGCTGAAACTGTTCGATACGGCCGGCATGCGCCGCAAGGCCAGGATCCACGAAAAGCTGGAAGTGATGTCGGTGCAGGACGGCCTGCGCGCCATCCGCTTTGCCGAGATCGTCATCATCGTACTCGATGCCACCATTCCCTTCGAGAAGCAGGATCTGCAGATCGCCGACCTGATCATCAGGGAAGGCCGGGCACCCGTGATCGCCTTCAACAAATGGGACCTGATCGACCATCCCCAGGAGCTTCTGGCCGAACTGCGCGAGAAGACGGAGCGGCTTCTTCCCCAGGCGCGCGGCCTCCAGGCCGTACCCGTCTCGGCCGAGACCGGGCGCGGCCTAGACAAGCTGATGGATGCCGTCATCAGGACGCACAAGGTGTGGAACAGCCGCGTCTCGACCGGTAAGCTCAACCGCTGGCTGGAAGGCATCCTGGCGCATCATCCGCCGCCCGCCGTGGCCGGGCGCCGGCTGAAGGTAAAATACATCACCCAGGCCAAGACCCGGCCACCGGGTTTCGTCGTCCAGTGCTCGCGGCCGGATGCGATGCCGCAATCCTATGTCCGCTATCTCTCCAACAGCCTGCGGAAAGCCTTCGATATGCCCGGCGTGCCGATCCGCATTGCGCTGCGCACCTCCGACAATCCATTCGCCGGCAGGTCCAAGAAACGCAGCTGATTATCGGCGCCCCTTGGCGCGCCATGATCACGCCACGTTGCGCAGGTCGCTGTCGCCGGCCCGCGCATTTTCGGGCAGTGCTTGCCGCGCCGCATCCAGCAATATATCGGCGAGGCGGGCCGCCACTGGCTCGGCTTCGGCGTCCTTGCGATGCAGGAACAACGCCATCTTGGGCAGCGCCGGCAATCCGGCGATCTCCGGCGTCATGGCGCTGACGCTGGCCGGCAGGCCGATGTCGGTGCGGATCGTCAACCCCAGCCCCGCCGCAACTGCTGCCCAGATGCCGCCAAGGCTCGGGCTGGAAAACGCCATCCGCCACGACAGGCCGGCGCGGTCGAGCGTTTCGGTTGCAACCCTGCGCAAAAGGCATGGCGCTTCCAGCGCCACCAGCGGCAGTGGCTCACTGTGGCGCAGGCTGGCCTCGATGCGCTTTGCCGGACCGATCCAGCGCATCTGCACATCGGCGACGTGTTCGCTGTAGGGCAGCGTCTCGCCGCTGTGCCACGCGAGCGCGATGTCGAGACTGCCTGACACGATCCTTTCGGCAAGGTCGTGGCTGCGCGCGATCCTGGCTTCGATCTTGACCTTGGGATGGGCGCGGGCGAAACGGCCGAGCACGTCGGGCAGCACCGCCTCGCCGAAATCCTCTTGCAGGCCGAGCCGTACCCAGCCTTCCAACTCCACGTCATGGATGGCGGATGCCGCCTCGTCATTGAGCTCGATCAGCCGGCGCGCATAGCCGAGCATCGTCTCGCCGGCCTCGGTCAAGGCGAGGCCGCGCCCCGACTTGCGGAAGATCGGCGTCGCCGCCTGTTCTTCCAGTTTCTTCAATTGCGCACTGACCGCCGACGTAGACCGACCAAGCCGGTCAGCCGCCTTGGCGAAGCTGCCCAGCTCCATGCCGGTGACGAAGCTGCGGAGAACGTCGAGATCGAAGGTCACGCGTCGCATATTATAATCCCGATTTTCAGGATAGTTGTTTTAAAACTTCCTGATTTTCAGGATCAAATTACGACGCTAGAGATAGACCGTCAAGGCTCAGGCCGCTGGCCAAGCACGGGAATGAAATCATGTCCGCCATCGTCGATTGCACCGACCGACAGCCGCCGGAACTCTTGAAAGACACGGCTTCCAGCTCCGCCGAGAGAGCATTCAAGCCCAACCATCGCTGGAAGGTTCTGGGCATCGGCGTTGCCGCCAATGCCAGCTTCTCCGCCACTTTCTCCGGCATACCGGCAACGGCGGTCGTGCTTCGCCAGGGGTATCATTTGGCCAATGCCGAGCTCGGCCTTGCACTCGGCCTTCTCGGGCTGGGGGTCGCGCTTAGCGAACTGCCCTGGGGCCTGCTCACCGACCGCTGGGGCGATCGCCGCGTGCTTCTGGTCGGGCTTGGGGCCACGGCTGCGTGGCTCCTGGTCATGGCGATGCTGGTTGTGCCGACAAGGACTGGTGTTCCCGACGTCATGCTCTTGTCCGCGAGCCTGCTCTTCACCGGACTGCTCGGCGGCAGCGTCAACGGTTCGAGCGGCCGCGCCATCATGGGCTGGTTCCGGGAAAACGAGCGCGGCTTTGCCATGAGCATCAGGCAGACGGCGGTGCCGCTCGGCGGCGGCCTTGGCGCGCTCGTCCTGCCCTCGCTAGCCCTGGCTTTCGGCTTTGCCGCGGTGTTCGGCGTCCTGGCGGCTGCATCGGCTCTCTCTGCCCTGTTCGCCTGGCGTTGGCTGCACGAGCCGCCGACGGCGCGCGAGGGCCATCTCGTTTCGGCGGCTGCGGCCGGACCGACGCCGCTGCGCAATCCGGACGTCTGGCGTATCGCCACCGCCATCGGCCTGCTCTGCTTTCCGCAAGTGGCCGTGCTCACCTTCGCCTCCGTGTTCCTGCACGACTTCGTTGGGCTGGGAACGGCAGCGATCAGCGCGAGCCTCGCCGCCGTGCAGGTCGGCGCCATGGTCATGCGCATCTGGAGCGGCCGCTTCACCGACCGCCACGGCAACCGCCGCCAGTTTCTTCGCTTATGCAGTGCGCTGAGCGCACTTGCCTTCGCCGTGCTTTGGCTGCTGGTCTTGGCCAGTTCCGCCATACCAGGCGGACATTTCCTGCTCATGGCGATCCTTCCCGCTGTGCTTATTGTCGCAGGAGTCTCGGTCTCCGCCTGGCACGGCGTCGCCTATACCGAGCTTGCCACGCTTGCCGGTGCCGGCCATGTCGGAACCGCGCTCAGCCTTGCCAACAGCTTGGTTTTCGTCGGCTTCTTCCTGGTTCCGGTGGCCATTCCGGGGCTCTTGCACCTCTGGTCATGGTCCGGCGTCTGGCTATCGGCCGCCATCTGCGCGCTGATCGCCTGGCCGATCTTCCTGCGGCCAGCCTGAATGGCCCGCCGCAAAACCGCCCGACTTCCAAACCACGACCTCGAGCCGATCGGGAAAACCCGATCGAACCTGTTAACGTCCCATCAAGGTTAATGCATCATTTTGCTCTCCAGTGGGGTCTGTAGCGTTCCTGGAGAGAGTTCCGTGCATCGACGTGTGTTGAAGCGGCTTGTTGCCGCCGCCGGTGAGAGACGTGGCTTTCTGGCTCCGTTCGTCGTCGGCCTCGGCATCTGGATCGGCTTTCCGACCGTCGCCGCCTATCAGGACATGACGAGCCTCGTTTCCGGCCTCGAAGCATCGAGCACCCGCTGGAATTCCTATGTCGAGAAATCCGTCGCCGGCTCGACCCATGCGGCCGAGATGCCCTTTGTCGATTCCGATGTCACCGGCTCCATCTCCGGATCGGGTGTCCACCTGGCCGGCGTCGGCAGCGTGTCCTTTCGCGGCAAGGGCGGCAAGGTCAGCGCGACGCCCGACGAGGATCGCGTCGTGCGCGCCGAGAAGAAGGGCCGCATCGTCCAGTTGTCTCCCGTGGCACCGCCGAAGAACTTCAATGCCGGCTCGATCTTCGAGCGCACCTCCTCTTTGCTGCGGCCCAGCGTGGATAGCGGCCTGAAGATGGCTTTCGCCAAGCCGCGGATCAAAGGCAAGGAAATCCAGATAGCCGCCGCATTCCATGCGCGCGAGGACAAGAAGCCGGATCCCGGCGTGCCTGCCATGCTGGCGGCGCTGGTCAACAATGACCGTCCGGATGTGCTGGCGACAGCCTATGCGCAGTCCGAGCCCGACTATGCCCAGGCATCGCCCTTCGAAGCCCTGCTTCAGGACGAGCAGCCCAATGATGGCCGCTTCATTCCGCCGATGGTCAAGGGCGATCATTCGTGGATCCAGAACCCGCTGCCCGCCAGTGTCTTCTCCGAACCGGAACAGGCATGCCTCGCAAAGGGCGTCTATTTCGAAGCGAGGAGCGAATCCGTACGTGGTCAGGCCGCCGTCGCTCAGGTCATCCTCAATCGCGTCCGCAACCCGACCTATCCGAATTCGATCTGCGGCGTCGTCTACCAGAACGACAGCTGGTTCAACCGTTGCCAGTTCTCCTTCGCCTGCGACGGCAGGAAGAAACGCATCGACAGTCCTGCCGCCTACAAGACCGCCCAGGATATCGCCATGGCCGTCACCGCCGGCAAGATCTTCATCCCGGAAGTCGGATCGTCGACCCACTACTACGCCCAATATGTCCATCCGGGCTGGGCGCGCACGATGCAGAAGATGACCAAGATCGGTCTGCATATCTTCTATCGTACCTATGGCGGCGGCTGGAGCTGAGCGCGCAACAGTCGCTGATCCTTGACGCGACGCGCAGTCGATCGAAGAGCCATTGCCCGGGGGATTCGCGCCATGCATCCCCGTCATCGTGGCGGGCACGATGTCGCACCTTTCTAATCCATTGATTTTGCTGCCTAAAATACATGGCAATGAACTTCCGCCCGTGGCTTGACGGGCGCAAACCCTCTAACTATGTTGCCGGCGACTTTAGAAGCGGACGGACGGTGACGGTCTGACCGGGCAGGGGGGTTGCGATGGCCGACAAGAATGGGCCAGACGGAACCGGGGAAACCGGCCGCGGCAAGCAGCATGAACCCGGCATCCGCGACGACGATCTTGAGCGCCGCCGGCGCAACCTTGAAGCATCGCTCGCGACAAGGCGGCCGGACCGGCTCGAGGGGAAAGACGACGCGAAAGCGGGCAGTATGGCCGGTTATGGCCAGGCGCTCAAACTCTCTAGCGAGTTTATCGCCGGGGTGGTGGTGGGTGCCGGCATCGGCTGGATCATCGACCGTCTGGCGGGGACATCGCCTTGGGGTCTGATCGTGTTTCTGCTGCTTGGTTTTGGCGCCGGAGTGCTCAATGTGATGCGTTCCGCGGGCGTTGTGGCAGAATTCGGACAGGGCGATAAATCGCGCCGTGACCAAGACGACAAGAAATGACCGCGCTTCATGTGCGGTAATGGTAACGAGGCCGTACGCGGCATTGACGGGGTTTGAACGTGGCAGCTGACAAGGTCGATCCGATCCACCAGTTCCATATCAACAAGCTGATTCCGATCGAGATCGGCGGCTACGATCTGTCTTTCACCAATTCGGCATTGTTCATGGTCGCGACCGTTGTTGTCGCGGCCGCGTTTCTATTTCTCACGACGTCGAGCCGCAGCCTGGTTCCGGGTCGCCTTCAGTCGGTCTCCGAGATGGCCTACGAATTCGTCGGCAACATGTTGCGCGATGCCGCCGGCACGCAAGGCATGAAGTTCTTCCCTCTTGTGTTTTCGCTGTTCATGTTCGTGCTGGTCGCCAACCTGCTTGGCCTGTTCCCGTATTTCTTCACCGTCACCAGCCACATCATCGTCACTTTCGGTCTGGCCATCCTGGTGATTGCGACCGTGGTCGTCTACGGCTTCATGAAGCATGGTTTTGGCTTCCTCAAGCTGTTCGTGCCGCATGGCGTGCCGGTGTTCCTGCTGCCGCTGGTGGTGCTGATCGAGGTGATCTCGTTCGTGTCGCGTCCCGTCAGCCTCTCGGTTCGTCTGTTCGCCAACATGCTCGCCGGCCATATCACGCTGAAGGTGTTCTCCGGGTTCGTCGTCAGCCTGAGCGCGCTCGGCGCGGTCGGGGTCGCCGGCTCGATCCTGCCGCTGGCAATGGCGGTGGCGCTGACGGCGCTGGAACTGCTGGTCGCCTTCCTGCAGGCCTACGTCTTCGCCGTGTTGACCTGCATGTATCTCAACGACGCCCTGCACCCGGGGCACTGAGCAAAAGTTTCCGGCCCAAGAGTTTTCCAACATTGGCGCCGGATGATAGAGCAACGGAATTTTTAGATCCAAAGGAGTTGAACAAATGGACGCAGAAGCAGCAAAGTACATCGGCGCCGGCATCGCTTGCCTGGGCATGGGTGGCGCGGGCATTGGCCTCGGCAACATCTTCGGCAGCTACCTCGCGGGCGCGTTGCGCAACCCGTCGGCTGCCGATGGCCAGTTCGGCCGTCTGATTTTCGGCTTCGCCGTGACCGAAGCGCTGGGCATCTTCTCGCTTCTGATCGCGCTTCTGGCCCTGTTCGGCTGAGTCCCTCTTTGGCTAAGCCATGAGAAGATTGGACAGGCCGGCCGCGCAAGCGGCGGGCCTGAATTTCGGGGATAGTCCATGTTCGTGACATCTGCCTTCGCGCAAGAGTCCGCGCCTGCCGCAACGGAAGGCGAGACGCATTCCGGCACCAGCGTGCCTGCCGAAGCGCACGGCACCTTTCCGCCATTCGATCCTGCGACGTTTCCGTCGCAGCTTCTGTGGCTGGCGATCACTTTCGGGCTGTTTTACCTCTTCCTGAAGCGGGTGGTGATGCCGCGCGTCGGGGGCATCATCGATGTCCGCAACGACCGCATCAGCCAGGATCTCGACCAGGCAGCCAAGTTGAAGGGCGAGGCCGACGCCGCCGTTGCTGCCTACGAGCAGGAACTGGCGGAAGCCAAGACCAAGGCCAACGCGATCGGCCAGCAGGCCAACGATGCGGCCAAGGCCGAGGCCGAGACCGCGCGCAAGAAGGTCGAGGCCGCGCTCGACGCGAAGCTTGGCGAGGCCGAGGCCCGCATTTCTTCCATCAAGGCCAATGCCATGAAGGAAGTCGGCAGCATCGCCGAGGATACCGCTTCGGCGATCGTCGAGGCCCTGGTCGGCGGCAAGGCCAGCAAGGCCGAGATCGCGGCCGCGGTCAAATCCGTGGCCAGGTGAGGAGCGCATCATGGACTACACCTCTCTAGCAACGCTCTGGGCCACGGTAGCTCTGGTTATCTTCCTTGGCGTTGCAGTCTACATCAGGGTACCTGGCCTGATCGCCAAGGCGCTCGACGCCCGCGCGGACAGGATCAGCAACGAGCTGGACGAAGCGCGCCGGCTGCGCGAGGAGGCCCAGCAGCTGCTGGGCCAGTACCAGCGCAAGCGCAAGGAAGCCGAGCAGGAGGCCGCCGCCATCGTCGCCGCCGCCAAGCGCGAAGCCGACATGCTTGCAGCCGAGGCGCACAAGAAGACCGAGGACTATGTCGTCAGGCGCACCGCGCTTGCCGAACAGAAGATCGGCCAGGCCGAGCGTGACGCCATCAGCGAAGTCCGCGCCAGCGCCGTCGATATCGCCGTCGAGGCCGCACGCACACTGCTTGCCGGCAAGATCGACGCCAAGGCCGGTGCCGAGCTGTTCAAGGCTTCGCTCGCGGACGTGAAGTCGAAGCTGAACTAGACGGTCCGTCCAGCCAATCATCGAAAGCCGCCCGGGAAACCTGGCGGCTTTTTGTTGTGGATAACCAGATTGGCGAGGCGGCCGAGCGCGTAATCTCCCTCCTTGAGGGGGGAGATGGCCGGCAGGCCAGAGGGGGTCGCCGCGCGTGAAGCGCTGACCTCATCTATGCTGAAAAATGGCGTCGTGCCCAGTCGAGCCGACCCCCTCTGTCGCCTTCGGCGACATCTCCCCCTCGAGGGGGGAGATCAGTTGCCATCGCCGTCGGCTCAATCCAGGCCGGCGAGGCTCTCTTCCTCAATTACTTCCACCCCGCCCAATCTGAACGGCGCAAACGACACGCGGTGCAGCCGCGCTACCGGGCCATGCTCCTCGATCGCCGTGCGATGGCGGACCGTGGCATAGCCCATATGAACCTCGAACCCATAGCGGTCGTGATGGTTGCCGCAACCGCACATCATGCGGTCACGCATCACCTTGGCGACGATCGAAGCGGCGGCGATCGATTGCGAACGCTGGTCGCCCTTGATCAGCGCGCGCCCAGCGCAAGGCAGGCCCGGCGGTACGTCGCGCCCGTCGGCGAGCGCGAGCTTCGGCTGAACCGACAGGCCAACCAGGGCGCGGCGCATCGCCTCCAGGCTTGCCTTGAGGATATTGCTGCCGTCGATGCCCTCGGCGCTGATCGAGGCCATTGAGACCGCCTGCGCGGAGCCGAGAATTCGCAGGAACAGGGCCTCGCGCTGCAAATGGCTGAGACGCTTGGAATCGTCGAGGCCGTCGGGAATGTTGGCGGGATCGAGCACCACCGCCGCCGCGACCACCGGCCCGGCCAAGGGACCGCGCCCGGCCTCGTCCATGCCCGCAACCGGCCACAGACCTTCGGCCATCGCCTTCGTCTCGAAGGAGAAGTCGGGCTTCTCGATGATCTCAAAGAGAGGCGGAGAATCAGAACGCGTGCGAGCCATGTTGCGGCTAGGTTCGCATCGGCTCCGATTCTCCGCAAGTCGCTCCGGGTCGGGTGGGGCGCCGGACCGGGAGGGCACCGTCTGCAAGCCGGGGCAGGCCGGACGGGATTCCTGTGCTGCGGCGGATCGACCACCGCAGCGGATTGCACTTTCAAAGCAGCGTCAGCTGTACCTGGTCCTTTCCCGCGGGAACGAACTGGTCGGTCCGCAGCGTGCGCCGTTCGACATTGAGGCCGAGCCGTTTGGCTGTGATCTCGAAGCGCCGGCCGATCTGCCAGGCATAGGGACCGGCGCCCTTCATGCGCTTGCCCCATTCCGAATCGTAGTCCTTGCCGTCGCGCATCGAGCGGATCAACGACATCACGTGACGGTAGCGGTCAGGATAGTGGCGCAGCAGCCAGTCCTTGAAGATTGGGCTGACCTCCAGCGGCAGGCGCAGTAGGACATAACCCGCCTCGCGCGCGCCGGCGGCACGTGCCGAATCGAGAATCCGTTCCATCTCCGGGTCGGTCAGGCCGGGGATGATCGGTGCCACCATGACCGAAGCCGGAATGCCGGCATCCGAAAGCTGCCGGATCGCCTCCAGCCGCTTGGTTGGCGTCGATGCCCGCGGCTCCATCGTTCTGGCCAGCATCCGGTCCAATGTCGTCACCGACAGCGCCACCTTGGCCAGCCCCCGTTCGGCCATGCGCGACAGGATATCGATGTCACGCGTCACCAAAGCGGATTTGGTGACGATGCCGACCGGATGGCCACGCGCTTCCAGCACTTCGAGGATCTCGCGCATGATCCGGTATTGCTTCTCGATCGGCTGGTAGGGGTCGGTGTTGGTGCCGATGGCGATGGTGCGCGGTTGGTAGCCGTCCTTCGACAGTTCCTTGTCGAGCAAGCGCGCCGCATCTGGCTTGGCAAACAGCTTCGATTCGAAATCGAGGCCCGGTGACAAGCCCATGAACGAGTGCGTCGGCCGGGCAAAGCAATAGACACAGCCGTGCTCGCAACCGCGATACGGGTTGATCGAACGGTCGAAGGAAATGTCGGGCGATTCGTTGCGGGTGATGATGGTGCGTGGCTTTTCGACCTGCACTTCGGTCTTGAAAGGCGGCAGTTCCTCCAGCGAATTCCAGCCATCGTCGAACACATGCCGGCTGACCGGCTCGAACCGGCCCGACGGATTGATGCCCGCCGACCTGCCGCGGTTGCGGTCCGGACGGACACGCATGCCACTCTGCTCGATCATCGCATTGGCCATCTCGGCCCGTCCAGCTCCGAAAGCCGCGATGTCGGCGCGCACGATCTGTTCCATCTTCGCCCGCTCCCAGGGACTGTCGGTGTTGTGTCGAATCGCTCTGTTCATGAAATTATTCCTATTTCGTCGATGAGAACAAAGCAAGAACTTTTTATGCTTCGCTGGATAACTGGCGCCGTGCCGCGCTTTCCGCTATTCGGCTAACGATGCTCAGTGTTCTCATCGAAACGTGCAATGACGAGGAAGGCCTTACCCGCACGCTCGCCTCGCTGATTGGCGGCGCGGTCGAGGGCGTGGTGCGTGACGTCATCGTCTGTGACACGGGCTCAACCGACCAGACGCACCGTGTGGCCGAGCATGCCGGTTGTCAGTACGTGACGGGCGGCATCGCGGTGGGGATTCGGCAAGCCAAGGGGGACTGGTTGCTGCTCCTGGAGCCGGGCGCACGATTGATGGAGGGCTGGATCGACGCGGTCGTCGACCATACGGCCAGGCAAACCACGGCGGCACGGTTTTCGCGGGCGCGGGGCAGCCGTACGCCGTTCCTGGCTCGCGTCTTTTCCCCAAACCGCGCCTTGGCCGATGGATTGCTGATCAGCAAGCGTCAGGCCGCGGCCAAGAGTGCCGTCAGCGCCGAGGCCATCGCCCGCGGCCTGGCGACAAAGCGGCTCGACGCCGAGATCTGGGTGGCGCCGGCGAAACAGGAACGTCGCCCCCCGAGGTGATTTTTTGCAGCTCAGATAGTCGGCCGTCCTCAGCCCGAATTGGTATTTTTGCAATCGCGCCTCGTCCTTGACCGAGACGATCAGTCTGCCGTCCGGATCGGCAACGGCGCGCGAACCATGTCTGACACAGAACGAGCATTGGCAGGCGCGAACTTCGATTTGCGACGCATCGAGCTCGGTTGAAAATGCAAGGCGTATGTTGCCGCAATGGCATCCGCCGGTATGCGTGGTCATCATATGCGCCTTGTCGTGATGGCGATGATCGCCTTCAGGCAAGGTACTTTCCGAAATCCGGTTTGGAATGGTGTTTCGAAGGCACCGGCGCTGTTCTGCCTGGCAAACGCGGCGTGGAACCGACGCTTCGCCTCGGCTTCTACGGAGCCGATTTGCCGCGTCGCAAATGCTCGTCCAGGCGCGGCATGATCTCGACGAAGTTGCACGGCATGTGCCGGTAGTCGAGCTGCGCCTTCAGGATGCCGTCCCAGGCGTCCTTGCAGGCACCGGGTGAGCCCGGCAGCACGAAGACGAAAGTGGCGTTGACGACGCCCCCGGTCGCCCGGCTCTGGATCGTCGAGGTGCCGATCTTGTCGTAGGAGATGCGGTGGAACACTTCCGAAAAGCCGTCCATGCGCTTTTCGAAGATCGGCTCCAGCGCTTCCGGCGTCACGTCGCGGCCGGTGAAGCCGGTGCCGCCGGTGGTGATCACGACATCGATATCCTTGTCCCGCGACCACGCCAGAACCTTGTCGCGGATTTTTTCGCGGTCGTCGGTAACGATGTCGCGGGCAGCCAGGGTATGACCGGCCTCGGTGATGCGGTCGGCCAGCGTCTGGCCGGATTTGTCGTCGGCAAGGCTGCGCGTGTCGGAAACGGTCAGCACCGCGATGCGCACGGGAATGAAGGAACGGCTCTCGTCAATTCTGGCCACCGGCTCCCTCCGATGCGATGCTGCGCGTCGCCGCGACGAACCAGTCGGGCTGGCGGCCGCGGATCTCGGCGGCGGCGCGTTTGGCGACATTGCCTGTTTCAAACAGGCCGAAGCATGTGGCGCCCGACCCGGACATGCGTGAAAAACCCGATCCAGCTTTGTTAAGCCAGGAAAGCGCCCTGCCGATGGCGGGCTGCATCGCCAGCGCTGCCGGCTCGAGATCGTTGCGGGTGATCTCCAGCCAGTTGCGCAGGCTATGAAAATCGATGCTGCGTGGCAGCGGCGGCAAGGCTTCGTTGTCGCGACGAGAAAGTGCCGCGAACACATCGGCCGTCGACATCGGCGTGCCTGGATTGACCAGCACCAGTCCCAGCGCCGAAAAATCCGGCACCATCGACAGCTCGTCACCGATGCCGCCCGCGACCAGCGGCTTTGCCGCCAGGCACATCGGCACATCGGCGCCAAGCGAGAGGCCGATCCGCGCCAACTCGGTGCCATCGATATCCAGTGCCCATATCTCTGCCAGCCCGCGCAGCACGGCTGCCGCGTCACTCGAGCCACCGCCGACGCCGGAGGCAACCGGCAGGTTCTTTTCAAGCCGGATGGCGACCGGTGGGGTTCTCTCCAGCCCGGCTTCTCGTCTCAGGGTATCGCGCGCCCTAAGCACAAGATTGCTGGCGTCGACAGGAACGGCCGGCGCGTAGCGGCCGGACACCGTAAAATCATCGCTGTCGGCGAGCGCGAGTTCGACCCTGTCGCCAAAACGCGTGAACACCGCCAGGGTCTCGATCAGATGATAGCCATCGGGGCGCCTGCCGGTGACATGCAGCGCCAGATTGATCTTGGCATGCGCATGCCAGGTGCGTGAACCGGTGTCGGTGTCCACCGCGTCAGTCACATGTGAAATGGTGCTTAGTCCTTGGCCAGCCGGTATTCGCCGGTCTTCGGATCCTTGACCAGCGTGCCCATCGTGCCGTTGGCCGCCTGCTTTTCGGTGCGCCGTACCTTGGCGGTCACGCGCTCGGCTTCGCGGATGAAGGTGCGATAGCCGAAATAGGCGGCGACGCCAACCACGGTGAAGAAAATGATCTGCGGCATACCAAAACTCCTCCCACGCTGGGCCGGCGAAGGCGGCCGGTCGGGTCGGTTGATGCATGTCGCCCAAAAGTGGATCCGGTTTTGGGAAAACGACATGCATGAAACTTCAAGTCCCTCATGCTAGACGGTTTCGCCGATTTTTCAAAGCCCGAAGCGCGCCCATAATGCGCGCTCTTCCGCCGCATCGATCACGCCGCTGGCGGCGGCGGCGGCGATGTCGGGCGCCGAAAAGCCCATTCTCGAGCCGAATAGGCCGAAGCGGCCGAGAAGACCGCGCGGCGCCGTGATCAGCCTGAGCTGGGTCTTCTCCCCGAAGCGGGTCTTCAGCACCGTCCGCATGTCGCCGAGCGCATCGACCAGGCCGAGTTCAAGGCCCTTGATGCCCGTCCAGAACAGGCCGGTGAACAGGTCTGGATCGTCTTTCAGCTTGGTGCCGCGCCGCTCCTTGACGAGGTCGATGAACGTGCCGTGCACCTCGAGTTGCAACGCCTTCAGGCGTTCGACGTCTTCCTTCTTCTCCGGCTTGAACGGATCGAGCACTGCCTTGTTCTGGCCGGCTGTGTGGACACGGCGCTCGATACCGATCTTCTTCATCAGTTCCGGGAAACCGAACGAGGCCGACACCACGCCGATCGAACCGACGATGGAGGACGGATCGGCGAAGATCTCGTCGCCGGCGACCGCGATCATGTAGCCGCCCGATGCCGCGACATCCTCGACGAAGACCAGCACCTTTTTGTTCTTTTCCGTTGCCAGGTCACGGATGCGCTTGAAGATCAGCCGCGACTGCACCGGCGAGCCGCCGGGCGAATTGATCGAGATGGCGACCGCCGGCGCGTCGTAGGAAAACGCTTTCTCGATGAGACCGGCGGTGGAGGCCAGCGACAGGGTTGGCCGGAACTGGCCGCCGGCCATGATGGTGCCGTGCAGCCGGATGACCGGAATGGTGACGACGGTGGAGCGCCAGGATTTCGGCAGCAGGCGGTTGATAAGTCGTTTCACGAGGGCACGGTCTCCGGTCGATGGGTTGCTGGCATGTAGGGATTCCCCGGCCAACAGCAATGTGGGCCCCAGGAATAGCTCAATCTCCGAACAGCGAGGCAAGCCCGTTGGTGATCATTTCACTGCGCTCATCAGGACCGTTGCCCGACTGCGAGTGCAACATCAGCGGCGGGCGGATGGCAAGTCTTCCTCGTGCGCCGAGTGCCGCCCGCACAATGATGCGGATCGCCGCCGCGTCTGGGCGAGAGTGGACGGCAAGCATCTCGGTATCGCCGAAGCGCCCTGCGATCGCATCTAGAATGGAACCGAGCTGGTCGGGCCGCGCGATCACGGCAAGCCCGCCGCGCGGCCTGACCACCGCGGCGGCACTTCTGATCCAGCTCTCGAACAGCCCGTCTTCCATGACATGGGCCTCCTTTCGCAAGCGATCGGGCGTGGCGCGGTCCCGTGCGGCGTTGAAAGGCGGGTTCATGATGACGAAGTCGAAGTCGTTGTCGGCGAGGCCGGCGGCCGCGCGCGCCCGGCCCGACACCGTGACATCGGCGACCAGCACGGACGCCCGATCGCTGAGATGCGCATTGCCGGGATGGGCAAGGGTGGCCGCCGCGAAGGCCGCCATTTCCGGTGCGCGTTCGACAAGCACGGCCTCGGCCGCCAGGCAACGCGAAAGCACCGCCAGGCCCGCGGCCCCGGCTCCGGCGCCGAAATCGGCCAGACGCCCGCCAAAGGAAGATGGTACGGACGCCGCCAGCATCATCGCATCCATGCCGGCGCGATGGCCGCCCTGCTTGGGCTGCACGAGCCAGAACCGGCCGCGATGGAAAGCATCGACCGTATGGGCCGGTGTGTCCGGGATAAGGGTGGCCGGCGCGGCGGGCATTATTTTCCACGGATCTCGTTGGCGATGCCGGCATCCGTCAGGATGCGCCGTGCCGCGTCGGCCTTGTCGGCGTCGACCATGACGCGCCGCGGCAGGATGCCGAGGGAGCCGTCGAGCACGCTCATGTTCTGGTCGGCGACGAAACAGCTGATCCCGGCATCGCGCATCAGCGATTCGACAAAGGAGATGATGACGGCGTCGTTGGTGCGAATGAGCTCTATCATCGGGCGAAACTCTCAGTTTGCGGCGCTGATGTAAACGGGTAGGCAGTTTGCGGCGAAGCAGAACTCCCTTTGGCGCCAGTTGACAGCCTGTCGTCGCCGGCGCGCCAATTCGCCTCTTGCCGTGGATGTACCTGCCGCCCTAGAGTCAATGCAGGGATTAAGGGTGCCGTCGCACGCGTTATACCAAGACGGGAGTGATTGTCGTGGGTGTCGTTCTCAACATCGAAAACGGGAAGCGGGAGCCCGCCTCCATCAAGGACATGATAAATCTGACCGCGGCCGACATGGGGCGCGTCAACGAATTGATCCTGTCCAAGGCCGGCTCCGACGTCGAGATGATCCCCGAAATCGCCAACCATCTGATCTCGTCCGGCGGCAAACGATTGCGGCCGATGCTGACGCTCGCCGCCGCGCAGATGTTCGGCTATGCCGGCGAGGGCCACGTCAAGCTCGCCACGGCAGTTGAATTCATGCACACGGCGACGCTTCTCCATGACGACGTCGTCGACGAGAGCGGCATGCGCCGCGGCAAGAAGACCGCCCGCATGATCTGGGGCAACCAGGCGAGCGTGCTGGTCGGCGACTTCCTGCTCGGTCAGGCTTTCCGCATGATGGTCGATGTCGGCTCGCTGGAGGCGCTCGACATCCTTTCGAGCGCGGCCTCGATCATCGCCGAAGGCGAGGTGATGCAGCTTGCCGCCGCCAAGAACCTCGAAACCACCGAGGACGAGCATTTCGCCGTCATCAAGGCCAAGACCGCCGCGCTGTTTTCGGCGGCGGCCGAAGTCGGTCCGGTCATTGCCCAGGCGACGCGCAATGACCGTGCCGCGCTGCGCTCCTACGGCATGAATCTCGGCCTTGCCTTCCAGCTGATCGACGACGCGCTGGACTATGGCGGCACCAGCAAGGATCTGGGCAAGAATGTCGGCGACGATTTCCGGGAAGGCAAGGTGACCTTGCCGGTCATCCTCGCCTACCGGCGCGGCACCAAGGCCGAGCGCACCTTCTGGAAGCGTGCCATCGAGGACAATGTCATCGACGACGCCGGCCTGGAAAAGGCGATCGGCCTGATGACACGCCACGGCGCCATCGCCGACACGATCGGGCGAGCCCGTCATTTCGGCGAGATCGCCCGCGACGCGCTGGCGCCGCTGGAAGCGACGCCGCAGAAATCGGCGCTGATCGACGTCATCGATTTCTGCATCAGCCGGGTGAACTGAAGGCAGGCCTTTCCCAACGCTCCCTCTGGTTTGCGCTGTGGGCAGGAAATTTGTGAATTCAGTCTCGCCGTCTCGACAAGCTGCCCCGTCGCAAATTATCTATAAAACATGGCAAAGGGCACGGACGACACCATCGCGGTGCGCATCAGCAAGGTGCTGGCGGACCGCATCATTTCCGGCGCGATCGAGCCGGGGGCCAGGCTTCGGCAGGATCATATCGCCGAGGAATTCCAAACCAGCCATGTTCCCGTGCGCGAAGCCTTCCGCCGGCTCGAGGCGCAAGGGCTGGCCGTCAGCGAGCCGCGCCGCGGCGTGCGTGTCGCGTCTTTCGACCTGGGCGAGGTCAAGGAAGTCGCCGAAATGCGCGCCGCGCTCGAAGTGCTGGCGCTGCGGCACGCCGCGCCGCACCTGACATCGGCCATTCTCGACCTGGCCGAGGAAGCGACCAAGGCCGGCGACAAATCCCGCGATGTCAGGTCATGGGAAGAAGCCAATCGCTCCTTCCACCGCTTGATCCTGGCGCCATGCGGCATGCCGCGCCTGCTCGCCACCATCGACGATCTGCACGCGGCGAGTGCCCGTTTCCTGTTCGCGGCTTGGCGCTCGGAGTGGGAGACACGCACCGACCAGGATCATCGCGCGATACTCGCCGCCTTGCGGCAGGGAAACACCGAATCAGCCGCCGCGACACTGGGACGGCACGTCCAATGGATTGGCCGCAAGCCTGTCAGGACGGCTGCCGGGACGACGCGAGAAGCCTTTGCCATCGTAGGCTAGGACGACCCTTCGCACAGCCGGGGCTTGCTATCTCCGAGAAATTGTGGATTCGATAATAGATCGAAAATAGAAATTATCTATAATTTGAAATCGATCGAAGGAATCCCGATGACAGACGTCGCATTCTCGGCCAGCAAGCCGTCGTTCAGCCCGCTCCGGCTTCAGGGCCGCTCTCTTGCCTGGCAGGTTGGAGCCGTCGTGCTCGGCACGCTGTTCCTGGCGCTGTCCTCCTACATCGAAGTGCCGATGGTGCCGGTTCCGGTGACCATGCAGACTTTCGCCGTGACATTGATCGGCGCGCTCTATGGCTGGCGGCTTGGCGCCATCACCATCGCCGCCTGGCTGGTCGAGGGCGCGGTCGGTTTCCCGGTGCTGGCCGGCGGCGCCGCCGGCGTACAGCATTTCGTCGGGCCGACCGGTGGCTACCTCTTCGCATTTCCGGTCACCGGCGCGCTGGTTGGCTGGCTCGCCGAACGCGGCTGGAACGGCAACAGGGTGATGCTTGCCTTCGCCGCCATGCTGCTCGGCAACCTTGCTTGCCTGGTTCTCGGCACCATGTGGCTCGCCGTCATGATCGGCGCCGAGCAGGCCATCACGTTCGGATTTCTGCCTTTTCTGGTCGGCGGCTTGCTCAAGTCGGCGCTGGGTGCCGCGACACTCATGGCCCTTCCCGGCAGCGCTAAGCCGGCCAATCCGTGACGATTAGGCTGCGCGCCCATCACCTCCTTTGCCTGCTCACCTATGTGGGCAAGGGATACAGTCCCGCCTTCACCGCCAACTACGATCGCGTCGCGGAGCGCCTGAGCCGGGGCGAGGGCATCCTCCTCGTTTCCGGCCCGGACGATGTCTGCGGCCCGTTGCTCGACGAGCCGGAACCGCATTGTCTCAACGAGAGCGTCGTCGAGCGGGACCGGCTCGCGGCACAGGATTTGGAGGAGTTGCTGGCGCGCCCAATCCGGGTCGGCGCCAGCCTCGATCTCGACGCCGCAATCCTGGTCCAGATGCGGCAGGCGTTTTCGGCCGGCCGCGTGCGCAAGGCTTGCGGCGGCTGTGAGTGGAATGATCTGTGCGGCACGATTGCGGCCGGCGGATATGGCGACACGCTGGTGCAACGGTCTGGCTCGCCAAGTGAGCGCTGATATTGGCGCCGAGCCCAGCGGTCGAATCTGTGATATATTCGGCTCCGCGCAGGGCCGTGGCCGGAATTCAAAATCGGAAACTGTCCCTTGTCGCCATGGTTTGTTAATCGGGTGCCCGGATTGTGAATTCGAGGCGGATTGAAGCGCGACCCCAAAAAGGCCATGCTTTATCACGAAGATGGAGTCTACGCCGATCCCGCTGATGCGGAGATGGCGCCTGGCTGAAAGGGATACGATGCGGCAAGGACGTGCGCGCTGGCTGACAAGGCTGGCAATTGTGACCGGCATGGCGATCTCGGCTCTGCCGGCCTATGCCAAGCAAACCACCGAACCGGTCAAGATCACGTCGTTCTCTGGCGCCTATCTGGCGGCCCGGATCGCCGAAGGTGACAACGACCTCGACAGCGCCATCGCCTACTACAAGCAGGCATTGGCCTTCGACCCGAGCGACACCAGCCTGCAGCAGAGCCTGATGCTGTCGCTGATCGCGCAAGGCCGCTTCGACGAATCCCTGGTCTATGCCGACAAGCTCAAGGAAGTTCCAGACGTCGAGCGCTTCTCGCGCCTGGCACTCGCCGTTGATTCCTTCCACAAGAAGGATTTCACCAAGGCGCAGTACTGGCTCAAGCTGTCGCTGGAGTCCGATCTCGACCGGCTGATCTCCGGGGTCATGTCCGGCTGGGCCCAACAGGGCGCCGGTGAGGCCTCCGATGCGATGGCCTCCATCGACAAGCTCCAGGGGCCGGATTGGTTCGGCCTGTTCAAGTCGTTCCATCGCGCGCTGATCGCCGATGCGTCCGGTATGCCCGAGAAGGCCGAAGCGATCTACGCCGCGACCATGCAGGATACGGCCGCCGGTGGTGCGGCTCCCGAAACCTGGATGCGTAATGCGCAGGCCTACGCCTCGTTCCTGGCCCGCAAGGGCGACAAGACCAAGGCAATGTCGGTGCTCGATCAGGCCGAGACGTTTTCGCCCGGCAAGCTGGAAATCGTCGCCTTGCGCGACAAGATCGCCAAGGGAGACAAGATCGCGCCCTTCGCTGCCGGTCCGTCCGATGGCGCCTCCGAGATTCTGCTTGATCTCGCCACCGCGCTCAACCGTGGTGGCGGCGAGCCGTTCGTCCGTCTCTATCTGCAGTATGCTCTGGCGCTGAAGCCCGACAGCGATGCGGCGCTGGTGCAGCTCGCTGCAGTGTCCGAGCAGTTGAAGGACGGCGAGGGCGCCATCGCGCTCTATCGGCGGATCCCCGCTACCTCGCCGCTGAAGGAGCTTTCGGACCTGCAGCTCGGCCTCAACCTTGCCGATCTCGGCCGTCATGAGGAGGCGATCACCCATCTGAAGGCCTTCGTCGACGCCCACCCCGATGACATGCGCGCCTATCTGGCGCTCGGTGGCGTCTATTCCTCGAAGGATGATTTCCGCTCGGCCGCCAATCTCTACGACAAGGCTGTCGAGGCGCTGAAGACACCGACCGCGGCCAACTGGAACATCTTCTACCAGCGTGGCATCGCCTATGAGCGCCTGAAGGAATGGCCCAAGGCCGAGCCGAACTTCCGCAAGGCGCTGGAACTGGTCCCCGACCAGCCGCAGGTGCTGAACTACCTCGGCTATTCCTGGGTCGACATGAACATGAATCTCAAGGAAGGCCTGGCGATGATCCAGAAGGCCGTCGATCTCAGGCCAAGCGACGGTTACATCGTCGATTCGCTGGGTTGGGCCTATTTCCGCCTCGGCCGGTTCGACGATGCCGTGCGCGAAATGGAACGCGCCGTGTCGCTGAAGCCGGAAGACCCGGTTCTCAACGACCACCTTGGCGATGCTTACTGGCGCGTCGGCCGCAAGCTGGAAGCCACCTTCCAGTGGAATCAGGCCCGCGACCTGAAGCCCGATCCCGATGTGCTGGCCAACTTGCAGCAGAAGCTGATGAAGGGCCTGCCGCCGATCGAATCCAACACGGCGCAGGAAACCCCGAAGGTCAAGCCAGAGCCGGTGCCCGCCCCGAAGGGGTGAAGTAAGCTATAGAATGTGAATGCGAACGGGGCTCTTTCAGAGCCCCGTTTTCGTTTGGGCCACATGCGCTCGTCCAACGCGCGCTGATTTGCGGAAACGGCCTCAAAACATCTTCCGTTCGGGGCGGGCGGGCGCCTTGCTTGACGCTTCGCCGCCGTGTCTCTAGGACGTGCCTGCAAGCTAGCCTGTGCTGTCGAGGCCCCCGTGACGATTGAAATCCCGACGATTGAAATCCCCGCCCATATGCATCCCAGCCGCTCGTTCCAGGGGCTGATCCTGACCTTGCACAACTATTGGGCGGCCTATGGCTGCGTCATCTTGCAGCCCTACGACATGGAAGTCGGCGCCGGCACCTTTCATCCGGCTACGACACTGCGTGCGCTCGGGCCGAAGCGCTGGAACGCCGCCTATGTCCAGCCCTCGCGTCGGCCAAAGGATGGCCGCTATGGCGAGAACCCGAACCGGCTGCAGCATTATTACCAGTATCAGGTGATCCTGAAGCCGAACCCGCCCAATTTGCAGGAGCTCTATCTCGGCTCGCTGGCGGCGATCGGCGTCGACCCGCTGCTGCACGACATCCGCTTCGTCGAGGACGATTGGGAAAGCCCGACATTGGGCGCCTGGGGTCTCGGTTGGGAATGCTGGTGCGACGGCATGGAGGTGTCGCAGTTCACCTACTTCCAGCAGGTCTGCGGCATCGAATGCGCGCCGGTGGCCGGCGAGCTCACCTACGGGCTGGAGCGGCTGGCCATGTATGTGCAGGGCGTCGACAATGTCTACGACCTCAACTTCAACGGCCGCGAAGGCGACGACAAGGTCACCTATGGCGATGTCTTCCTGCAGGCCGAGCAGGAATATTCGCGCCACAATTTCGAATACGCCAACACGGCGATGCTTTTGCGCCACTTCGAGGACGCCGAGGCCGAGTGCAAGGCGCTGCTCGATGCCGGTGCGCCGGCGTCGAACGACAATCTGCCGATGCACCGCATGGTTTTCCCGGCCTACGACCAGTGCATCAAGGCCAGCCATGTCTTCAACCTGCTCGACGCGCGCGGTGTGATTTCGGTCACCGAACGGCAGAGCTTCATCCTGCGGGTGCGCAATCTGGCGAAGGCCTGCGGTGAGGCATTTTTGAAGACGCAGGCGGGTGGCTTGGCGGCCTGAGTTTCAGGCACGCTTCATCATCTCGAGGGAAGCGTTGATTGGCGACAGCATCTGCCCGCTCGGGCCGGCCATTGTCCGCAATGCCTGCCGTACACCCGGCATCGAGAAGGCGCCGTGAGCCTGCGCGGTGAAACAGGCGCTGAGTGCGAGGATCTGCAGAAGTCTGGATGCCGTTTTCATGGTCGTTCAGCCAATAGTTCCCTGACTGAGCGTGGGTCGCTTCAGCGCTGCATTAGGTTCATGGAAATCTTTGATCCAAGGACGAGCGGGATGGTCTCGTCCCGACAGGGACGGCCAAGATTTCTGAAAACGGGCGTAAATCGGCGATCGCCGCGCCATTCGCTTCCGGAACCATGAAATCAAAAACGAACTGGATTCCGTGCTCGATACGATCTATGCGGCGGTAGAAGAAATCACACCTTGGCACGCGAGACGCCGAAGGCGGTGAGACCGAGACGCCGCCACCCCACCCCGGCGCTGACGCGCCGACCCTCCCCATCGAGGGGAGGGTGAGGAGCTACTATGCCTGACCTGCTTCTAGAACTTCGCTCCGAGGAAATCCCCGCCCGCATGCAGCGCAAGGCGGCGGGCGATCTCAGGAAGATGCTGACCGACGGTCTGGTCGAGGCGGGGCTGACCTATGAGGCGGCACGCGAGTACTGGACGCCGCGGCGTTTGACGCTCGATATCAGGGGCCTGACCGCGCGCTCGAAAGATATACGCGAGGAGATCAAGGGGCCTTCGACATCAGCACCGGAGCAGGCGGTGCAAGGCTTTCTGCGCAAGGCAGGGCTTGCTTCGGTCGCCGAGGCGCATATCCATTCCGACCCGAAGAAGGGCGACTTCTACGTCGCCCATATTTCGAAGCCGGGCAGGGCGGCCGAAGAGATCGTCGCCGAACTGGTGCCGGGCATCATCCGCAATTTCCCATGGCCCAAATCGATGCGTTGGGGGCCGGCCTCGGCCAAGCCTGGCTCGCTGCGCTGGGTGCGGCCGTTGCAATCGATCCTGTGCACCTTCGGCCCGGAGACCGAGGAGCCGGTGGTGGTCGATTTCGAGATCGACGGCATCCGCTCGGGTAACATCACCTATGGCCACCGCTTCCATGCGCCCGATGCCATCACGGTGCGCCGCTTCGGCGACTATGTTTCCAAGCTGGAAGCGGCGAAGGTCGTGCTCGATGCCGACCGCCGCAAGGAGATCATACTTGCCGACGCCCGCAACCTTGCCTTCGCCAACGGGCTCGACCTGATCGAGGACGAAGGGCTGCTGGAGGAAGTGTCGGGACTGGTGGAATGGCCGGTCGTGCTGATGGGCGAGTTCGAGCAGGCTTTCCTGGCCATTCCAGCCGAGGTGATCCGGCTGACCATCCGCGCCAACCAGAAGTGCTTTGTAACATCGCGCCTGATCTCCCCCCTCGAGGGGGAGATGTCGGCGAAGCCGACAGAGGGGGTCGGTACGATCGGACGCGACCTCCTACCTTGGACAGAGGATGCAGGCGCTTCACGCGCGGCGACCCCCTCTGGCCTGCCGGCCATCTCCCCCTCGAGGGGGGAGATTAGCCAGCTTTCCAACCGCTTCATCCTCACTGCCAACATCGAGGCGAAGGACAGCGGCAAGGAGATCGCCCACGGCAACGGCAAGGTGGTGCGCGCACGCCTGTCCGATGCGCTTTATTTCTGGACGACCGACCAGGGCGATTTGCCGGATCTCGGCGAGCTCAAGGCATCGGCGGAAAAATTCGGACTTGACCTGGGCAAGCCGCTCGACCAGCGCATGGCCCGCCTCGACCATCTCGGCGTTACCTTCCATGCCAAGCTCGGCACGCAGGGCGAGCGGGTGGAGCGGATCAAGCGCCTGGCCGAAGAACTGGCGCCGATCGTGGCGCAGTCGATTTCCCCCTTCGAGGGGGAGATGGCCGCGCTCGCCGCCCGAGCGGCTGTCCTGGCCAAGGCCGATCTCACCACTGAAGTCGTCGGCGAGTTTCCCGAATTGCAGGGCGCGATGGGGCGCAAATACGCGCTGCTCCAGGGCGAGCATCCATCCGTGGCCGCCGCGATCGAGGAACACTACAAGCCGCAGGGCCCATCCGACCGCGTACCGAGCGATCCGGTTTCGATCACGGTGGCGCTCGCCGACAAGCTCGACACGCTGGTTGGTTTCTGGACCATCGATGAGAAGCCAACGGGCTCGAAAGACCCGTACGCACTGCGTCGTGCAGCGCTGGGCGTGGTGAGAATATTGGTTGAGAATAGTATCAGATTGAAGCTTCGTTCCACGTTCGCACTCAGCATGGCTAATCATGTAGTTGGCCACCATTTTCGTGGACTCGACCAGAAAACGCAGGCTGCGCAACGTTTGGCCGATCTTGATGTTGGCGAAGAAACCGTTCGTAAGCTGAACGAAATGGTCAATCGGGAGCAAACTCAAGATCGGGCTGTTCAACTTATCACGGAGAGCGAAGATGCAGTGTTACGGGTTGTCGCTGACCTCCTCGCCTTCTTCCACGACCGCCTCAAGGTCTACCTCCGCGACCAGGGCGCCCGCCACGACTTGATCGACGCGGTGCTGGCGGCAGGTTCGCGCCCAATCCCCCCCCTTGTGGGGGAGATGTCGGCGAAGCCGACAGAGGGGGGCGCTGTCCCGCCGCCCTCTCAGCGCGCAGCGCCCCCCTCGGGCCTGCCGGCCATCTCCCCCACAAGGGGGGAGATTGGCCAATCGCCGAACGACGACCTCTTGCAGATCGTCCGCAGGGTCGAAGCGCTAGGCTCCTTCCTCGACTCCGAGGACGGCAAAAACCTGCTCGCCGGCACCAAGCGTGCGGCCAACATCCTGGCTGCCGAGGAGAAGAAGAAAACGGTGATTGCCGAGACCGTTGAGCCGGCGCTGTTGCGCGAGAATGCCGAGAAATCTCTGTTTGCGGCGGTGAATCAGGCTGAGAAGCAAGCCGGCGAAGCTGTTCAAAACGATGACTTTTCCGCCGCGCTGCTGGCGCTTAGCGCGCTGCGTGAACCGGTTGATTCATTCTTTGAGCACGTTCTCGTGAATGATGAGGACCAGGCCGTGCGTGCCAACCGCCTGGCGCTGCTCGCCCGCATCCGCGCGGCAACCGGTCAGGTCGCGGATTTCTCGAAGATTGCCGGTTAAGGCGAAGAAAATATTCTTTGCCACCGGCCGTTCGAGCCGGCTTACAGTCATATGACGATGATCTCTCCG
Organism: Mesorhizobium sp. M1409; assembly: GCF_040317535.1. Taxonomy (NCBI): domain Bacteria; kingdom Pseudomonadati; phylum Pseudomonadota; class Alphaproteobacteria; order Hyphomicrobiales; family Phyllobacteriaceae; genus Mesorhizobium; species Mesorhizobium sp. M1409. The sequence continues at coordinate 47,391 of NZ_JAMYKV010000026.1, read as the reverse complement.
TGGCAAAAGGGACATGTTCCCCAACCCCACGGAGGCTTCCATGAATTCCGATCACGACATCGAAGTGACAGAAGAAACCCCGGCTCCCGCCGAGGCGCTTGAATCTGCTTCCGAAACCATCCTCGATCATGCCGCGGCCGCCGCGGTCGAAGCCGCTGACCTGTCGGATGACGACGAAGACGGCGACGATGAAGAAGGTGAAGATGAGGACGAAGACGACGCCGAGGACAGCGTGAAGGCTGAAGGCGAGGACGAAAAGTCCGAAGAAGAAGCTGAAGACGGCGAGTCCGAAGAGGACGACGACAAGGAAGAAGCAGCCTGATTTTTTCAGCTGCCGATCCTATCGATGGCAGGGCGGCGCTGACGCGCCGCCTTTTTCGTCAGTCTTCCCCGATGCCGACTTGTCAGTCGTCCCGGGTGACGGCCCGATCAGTTCTCGAGGATGCTGACGCGCACGCTGTTTTCGTAGACGTCTACCTGGATCAGCGGTTCGCCATTGACGATTGCGCGCTTGGTCGATGAATTCATCGCGCCGCCACGCTCCAGCATGCGTTGCAGATCGGCGCGCTGGCCGTTGGTCCTGAACCAGCGATCACCCTCATCGTCGCTGTCGCGGCGGTGGAATTTGTGCCAGTTGGCGCGGTCCTGCCGCACCATCTGCGCGGCGTTGTCCAGTGCATAGCCGTCACTCGCCTGATGGTCCCGATCGGAAATGCGCGCGACATAAGATCCCAGCATGTCGTCGGCATGAGCTGCGCCACCAAGCAACGACGCCAGCAGAAGCCCGGCCGCGGTGACGATTCCAGATGTTCTCATGATCAACCCCTTTACCCCTAACGATGAAATCCCGTCTGCCAGAGCCGCCTGACGAAATCTAGGCGATGGTATCCAGCGGCGATAAACCGGGATGGGATTTGCCCGGCAATGGTGCGCCGGGCGGCGGACCGCCGTCAAGTCACGCCATCAATGCCAAGGCTATTTGGTATAGCCGTTGGGAGGCAACCGCTGGCCTGCTGCCTGCGCTGGGGCGCTCGGCGGGGTGGACTGGTTCTCAGCGTTCCCCGAGGGGGCCGCGGAGGCGGTGGCTGTTGCCGGCGCCATGCCTGGCGCCGGCGCGGTGCCTGCCGCCGGCGCGACATCTGTCGCGGGTGCAGCGGTTGGCGCCGGTGCCGAGAAGGCGGGACCGGTAACGCCGCCGCGAATGACCATCGGGTCTGGCTGGAAGCCATGCCTGGCCTCGGGCTTGTCCGGAATTGCCGCCACCTTTTCATCGGTGACGCCGGGCTGGGCATCACCGACCGCCACCACCGACTTGGCATCGCTGGCCATAGGTGCGCCCAGCCTGATGACCGACGGTGTCGAGGACGACGCGCCTGGGAAAACGAGAGACGAGGCCTGGGCCCCGCCAGTTGCCGCCGTAAGAATTATACCCAGCAGGATACGCACAGACATGATCACCGCTCCCCTTTGCCCAGAAGCTGCACAATAGCGGACCGGAATTGATACCGGCTTTCGTGGAAGCATAGCATTTTAGGAATTGATAAATCGCCAATTCCCAGACTTGTCCGACAACATCTTGTCGGACGACGCCCTGCCCAACAGCACTTGCCCTAACAGCCGACTTGCCCAACGGCCGCCATCGTACTACGCACCCCCGCATCTGCGAGGTGACGAGAGTGGCTGAAATTCTTGCCGTCGGCGAGGCGATGGAGCAGGCGCTGGCGCTGCTCAGGGGTGGCGATGTCGTCGCCATCCCGACGGAAACCGTCTACGGGCTTGCCGGCGATGCCACCAATGGCATCGGCGTGGCGCGCATCTTCGAAGCCAAGGGACGGCCGCGCTTCAACCCGCTTATCGCCCATGTCGCCGACATGACGATGGCAGAGCGCCTCGCGCGGTTCGATCCTCTGTCGAAGAAGCTGGCGCTGGCATTCTGGCCCGGGCCGCTGACGCTGGTGCTGCCGCAACGGCCCGGCAACGGCATCCATCCGCTGGTCACGGCCGGGCTCGATACGATCGCCTTGCGCATGCCGAGGGGCTTTGGCGGCGACCTGATCGCCAGGCTCGGTCGCCCGCTTGCCGCGCCCAGCGCCAATTCATCCGGCAGGATCAGCGCGACGACCGCGCAAGCGGTGGCAGCCGATCTCGGCGCGCGGATAAAGCTGGTGGTCGATGGCGGCGCGACGCCGGTCGGGCTGGAATCGACCATTGTCAAGGTCGAGGGCGCAACATTGCGGCTGCTGAGGCCCGGTGGCATCGCCGCCGGGGAGATCGAGGCGGCCATCGGCATGGAATTGTTGCGCGGCGGGGCCGCTGGCGTCGAGGCGCCCGGCATGCTTGCCTCGCACTATGCGCCGGGTGCTGCGATGCGGCTCAATGCCGGGACGGTCAGCGAAGGCGAAGCTCTGCTCGGCTTCGGCGGCCAACGGGCGGCAGGCTGGCGACACGCCGCCGCTTTCCTCAATTTATCCGAAACCGGAGACCTGCGCGAAGCGGCGAGCAACCTGTTCGCTTTTATGCAGGAGCTTGACCGCAGCGGCGCGCGGACCATCGCCGTCGAGCCGGTTCCCTTCGACGGCCTGGGCGAGGCGATCAACGACCGGCTTTCGCGTGCCGCCGCCCCTCGTGACAACACGCTGTCCACGACATAGTTTTCCACATGACCGAAAATTCAGCCAAACTGGATCCCGCACTCATTGATCGCTTCGCGGCGATCGTCGGCGACAAATATGCGCTGCGCGACGAGCAGGATATCGCGCCTTACCTCATTGAGCGGCGCGGGCTCTGGCACGGCGTGACATCGCTGGTGTTGCGGCCGGGCAGCGTCGACGAGGTCAGCCGGATCATGCGGCTGGCGACCGAGACAGGCACACCGGTCGTGCCGCAAAGCGGCAACACCGGGCTGGTCGGCGCCCAGGTACCGGACAGGTCCGGTCGCGAGATCATCCTGTCGCTTTCGCGGCTGAACCGCATCCGCGAGATCGATGTCCTGTCGAACACGGTGACGGTCGAGGCCGGCGTCATCCTGCAGACGCTGCAGGAGGCGGCCGATGCCGCCGACCGGCTGTTTCCGCTGTCGCTGGCCGCGCAAGGCTCCTGCCAGATCGGCGGCAACCTGTCGTCCAACGCCGGCGGCACCGGCGTGCTTGCCTATGGCAATGCGCGCGAACTCTGCCTCGGTGTCGAGGTGGTGGTGCCGACGGGTGAGGTGTTCGACGATCTGCGCAAGCTGAAGAAGGACAACACCGGCTACGATCTGAAGAACCTGTTCGTCGGCGCCGAAGGCACGCTCGGGGTCATCACCGCCGCCGTGCTCAAGCTGTTCCCGAAGCCGAAGGGTCGGGACGTCGCCTTCGTCGGCCTGTCGTCGCCCGAAGCCGCGCTCTCCCTGTTCAGCCTGGCGATCGACCGCGCCGGGGCAGCACTGACCGCCTTCGAACTGATCGGCAAGCGGCCATATGATTTCACGCTCGCCCATGCCCAAGGCGTGACGCGGCCGCTGATCGAGGATTGGCCATGGTATGTGCTGATGCAGATCTCGTCCGGCCGTTCATCGGAAGATTCGAGAGCCTTGATCGAGGACGTGCTCTCGGCCGGCCTTGAACAGGAATTCGTCGGCGACGCCGTCATCGCTGCGAGTCTCAGGCAGGGGGATGCATTCTGGAATTTCCGCGAGGTACTGCCCGAGGCGCAGAAACCGGAGGGTGCCTCGATCAAGCACGACATTTCGGTGCCTATCGCGTCGATCCCGCGCTTCATCGAAGAAGCAGCCGCCGCGGTGGCGTCGGTGAGCGCCGGCGCCCGCGTGGTCTGCTTCGGCCATATGGGTGACGGCAATCTCCACTATAACATCTCACGGCCTGTCGACGGCGACGACGAGGCATTTCTTGCCCTCTATCATCCCATGAACAAGGCGGTGCACGACGTCGTGCGCAGCCTGCACGGTTCGATCTCGGCCGAGCACGGCATCGGCCAGTTGAAGCGCGACGAGCTGATCGCCACCGCGCCACCGATAGCGATCGATCTGATGCGCCGGGTGAAGGCCGCCTTCGACCCGGCCGGCATCATGAATCCCGGTAAGGTTATCTGATCCTTTCAACGCCTTGTGGCTGGTGGCATTCCGATAACCATCCCTGAGATCAGCAAAATTTAACCGACTTTCTTAAGCGGGGCGGTAAGGAGCCCGCGCTACTGTCTCCGTACAAACGAGGCTGGAAAAACCGGCCCGGAGAGAACCGGACACCGGCTCTCAGGAGACAGACAGGAAGGCAATCTATGAACACCGGACTGAAGCCAGTCTGGGCGGGACGCAACATGCGTCTCGACCCATTTCGCCTGCCGCAAGTGGTGAGCTACGCGACCCGCGACGACTACGGCGACGTGACCTTCACCATCGACCAGCGTGGCGCCGTGATCCGCCGCATGCTCGAGATGAGCGGCCTGCCCGCGATCGTCGTGCTGCCCGCCAATGCGTTCCGCGGCGTTGCCGCCCGCGCCATGGAGGATCCGGACGGCAATGTCACCGTGACCCTGGAACTCTTGCACAACGATCCGATGCTGTCGGTGCCGCTGCTGGTTGCCGACGATCTCGACGATGTCGCCGCCGACTGGCGCGCCTGGGCCGACGCTTACCGTCTGCCGATGCTGCTGATCGAGTCGGACGGCGTTGCCCGTACCCTGGAAGAATCGCTTGGCGCTGCCATCAAGACGCTGCCGCCGCAGGATCGGCGCAAGGGCCGCGTTTCCCACACGCGTCGCCCGCGCTTCCTCGCCCGCCGCAGGGCTGGCGCCCTCGGTCTCAGGCTGGTCATCGACGGCCAGGAGATCATTTCGCGGGAGTGAGAAGCAGTCCGCGACAGCGGACGAAAAGCCAATTGCTTGGCTTTTCGAGCTTCGAACGCCCTGAGCCTGCGAAGGGCCGGGGCGAGGGACCTAGCGCTAAACCAGCGGCTTCAGCGCCACCCACACAGCGCCGCCGATCAGGCCGAGGAAGATCAGCCAGCCGACCTGGTTGTTCGACCTGAACAGCCGCAGGCATTGGTCCGGATTGTCGATATCCAGAACCGCGATCTGCCGGGCCAGATGGGCGCCGGCGGCGATCAGTCCGGCCAGCGCCACCACCGGCGCCTGCGCCGAGGCGAAGGCGATGGCAAAGCAGATCAGCGCGCCGCCATAGAGCCCTGCCAGCCACGATTTGGTGTTGTCGCCGAACAGGCGTGCCGTCGAGCGCACGCCGACAATGGCGTCATCTTCCTTGTCCTGATGCGCGTAGATCGTGTCGTAGCCGATCACCCACAGGATCGAGCCGATATAGAGCATGATCGCGGGTCCATCGAGATCGCCGAACTCGACCGCCCATCCCATCAGCGCGCCCCAGGAAAAGGCAAGGCCAAGCACCAGTTGCGGCCAGTTGGTTATCCGCTTCATGAACGGATAGATGGCGATGACAGCCAGCGAGCAGATCCCGAGCAGGATGGCGAAGCTGTTGAACTGTATGAGCACCACGAGGCCGACCAGCGCCTGCAGGGCAACAAACAGCCATCCCCGCCGGCGCGTCGCCTTGCCCGACGGCAGCGGCCGCGAGCGTGTGCGCTCGACCTGGTTGTCGATGTCCTGATCGACGAGGTCGTTGTAGGTGCAGCCGGCGCCGCGCATGGCGATGGCGCCGGCCAGGAACAGCACGAGATACCATGGCGTAGGCAGCAGCGACAGCAGCGGGTCGCCGGGGCGCGGATAGGCGCTCGCCGCGAGTGCCGCAGACCACCAGCACGGCCACAGCAGCAGCTGCCAGCCGATCGGCCTGTCCCACCGGGCAAGCTGCGCATAGGGCCATATCGAGCGCGGCAGCACGCGATAGACCCAGTGGCCGTTCGGCGCATCGGCGACACGGCCCTGCGCCGTTTTCGACTGGATAGTTTCCATGTCCATGAAGTGGCAGCAGCGGCGGAAACCGTCAAGCGGCAAGCGTAGGAGTGGTGTCCATCGCCCTTTCACGAAAAGATGTCGCGGGTGGCGAACCAACCCTTCGCCACGTCAATGAAGGACAGCGCCGCATTCGACACACGCTGATGCGTGTCATAGGTGAGCAGGATCCGCTGCATCGGCACCGGATCGGACAGCGGCTTGCAGATCAGCGGCAGCCCGTCATAGCTGCGGTCACCGTGCGGGCGGGTATAGCTGACCGCAACGCCGAAGCCGTTGGCGACCATGCTGCGCTGCAGTTCGAACGAGCTCGTCGTCATGTCGGCCACCGGCGAAAGGCCGCGGCTGCGGAACAGGTCGAGCATGTGCTGCCAGCTGTGCGGCTGGTCCGTCATGATCAGCGGATAGGCGGCAAGATCCGCAAGGCTGACCGACGGGCGATCCGCCAGGGCATGGCCCGCCGGCAACAGCGCATGCGGGTGAAGTTCGCGCAGCAGGATGCGGGCGAAATGCGTCGGCAGGCCGAGATCATAGGTGAGGCCGAGATCGATGGCCGCATCGCCGAGCCGTCTTCCCAGCGTCTCGAAGGTCTCGTCGCGAACGACCACATTGACGGCTGGATAGCGTTCGGAGAAGGCGCGGATCAGGGCCGGCGCGAAGAAAGGTGCCAAGTCCTCGAAGCATCCCAGCACGAGCTCACCGCTGACAGCTGATTTGCTTGAACCCAGGCCGATGAGTTCGTCCGTTTCGGTGAGAACCTGTCTTGCCTTGGCCACGACGGCGCGGCCAAACGATGTCGGTGACACGCCGCTTCCGCGTTGGCGGACGAACAGCTTCTGGCCGAAATTCTTTTCGACCGCGTCGATGGCCACCGAAATCGACGGCTGCGAGACGTTCAGCACCTTTGCCGCGCCGGTGACACTGCCGTGACGCGCCACGGCGACAAGGTAGCGCAACTGCGTAAGGGTCATGTTCATAGGCATACTCTATGTGCTGAATGGAAAGTTATTATTTTACTGAATGAAGGCTGGTTGCGATAGTCGGTTCATTCCAAGAGGAGAACACCATGGCTTCCGCAATCGACACCGAGACGATCGATGCCCAGACAATCGACGCTAAGACGATTGCCGACTATCAGCGTGACGGCGCCGTCTGCATCCGTGGCGCCTTCAAGGGCTGGGTCGACACGATTGCCGCCGGCATCGAGCGCAACATGCGGAACCGCAGCGCCGCCGCATCCGACATCGCCAACGGCCGCGGCAGTTTCTTCGACGACTACTGCAACTGGGAGCGCATTCCCGAATTCGCCGAGGTGGTGCGGAAATCACCGGCCGCCGAACTGGCGGCAGCGGTCATGCGGTCACGCACCGCGCAGTTCTTCCACGACCACGTGCTGGTCAAGGAGCCCGGCACGCAGAAGCCGACGCCCTGGCATCAGGACATCCCCTACTACTTTGTCGATGGCCAGCAGACGGTAAGCTTCTGGATTCCCATCGATCCGGTGAAGGAAGCGACGCTGCGGCTGATCGCCGGTTCGCACAAATGGGACAAGATGATCCTGCCGGTTCGCTGGCTCGACGACAGCAATTTCTATGCCGGCGAGGGCGACTATCTGCCGGTGCCCGATCCCGACAAGGATCCGTCCCTGAAGGTTCTCGAATGGGAAATGGAGCCGGGCGACGCCATCCTGTTCGACTTCAGGACCGCGCACGGCGCGCGCGGCAATCTGACGGCGGCGCGACGCCGGGCGCTGTCGCTGCGATGGGTCGGTGACGATGCGCGCTATGTCGAGCGGCCGGGGCGCACCTCGCCGCCCTATCATGGCCATGGCATGCAGCCGGGACAGAAATTGCGCGAGGACTGGTTTCCGGTCGTCTACCAGGGTTGAGTTCGAGCAGAATATGGGCGCTGTGTTCGGCGCCCATATTCTGCTGGGGATAACGTTCCCGTGCGCAAATTCCGATCAAAGCACCCTGATGCCTTGACCCGTCGTCCAGAGAGCAATAGCGGGTGCTGTAAGAGATCGGCATCAAGAGGTGGCCATGAACGTTCTTCTTCTCGGCTCCGGCGGCCGCGAACATGCGCTCGCCTGGAAGATCGCCGCATCGCCGTTGCTGACCAGGCTTTACGCAGCCCCCGGCAATCCGGGCATTGGCGGCGAGGCCGAACTGGTGAAACTGGATATAGCCGACCATGCCGCTGTAGCCGCGTTCTGCCGGGAGAAAGAAATCGACCTCGTCGTGGTTGGTCCGGAAGGGCCGCTGGTCGCCGGCATTGCCGACGATTTGCGCGCGCAAGGCATTCGTGTCTTCGGCCCATCCAAGGCGGCCGCACGGCTGGAAGGTTCGAAGGGTTTTACCAAGGACCTCTGTGCCCGATACAACATCCCGACCGCTGCCTATGGCCGCTTCGGCGATCTCGCCTCCGCGAAGGCCTATGTCGAGAAGATGGGTGCGCCGATCGTCATCAAGGCTGATGGATTAGCCGCCGGTAAGGGCGTCACCGTCGCCATGACGCTGGATGAGGCGCGGGCCGCACTCGATGGCTGTTTCGACGGTTCCTTCGGTGCCGCTGGCGCGGAGGTGGTGGTCGAGGAGTTCATGACCGGCGAGGAGGCGAGCTTCTTCTGCCTCTGCGACGGTAAGACCGCGCTGCCCTTCGGCACCGCGCAGGATCACAAGCGCGTCGGCGATGGCGACACCGGCCCCAACACCGGCGGCATGGGCGCCTATTCGCCGGCCCCGGTGATGACGCCGGAACTGGTGGAGCGCACCATGCGCGAGATCGTCGAGCCGACCATGCGCGGCATGGCTGAACTTGGTGCGCCCTTTGCCGGCGTGCTGTTCGCCGGGCTGATGATTTCAGACAAGGGGCCGAAGCTGATCGAATACAACACCCGTTTCGGCGATCCGGAATGCCAGGTGCTGATGATGCGGCTGAAGGACGATCTGCTGGTCCTGCTCAATGCGGCAACCGACGGCCAGCTTGCGCATACTTCGGTGCGTTGGCGCGACGAGGCCGCGCTCACCGTGGTGATGGCGGCCAGGGGCTATCCGGGCACGCCGGAAAAGGGGTCGGTCATCCGCGGCGTCGAAGACGCGGCGAGCGACGGCGTTCAGATATTTCACGCCGGTACCGCCATCAACAGCGGCGCGCTGGTTGCCAATGGCGGCCGTGTCCTCAATGTCACGGCGATAGGAAGCACGGTCGGCGAGGCGCAGAGACGAGCCTATGCCGCGCTAGACCGCATCGACTGGCCAGATGGCTTCTGCCGCCGCGACATCGGCTGGCAGGCCGTGGCGCGCGAACAGGCAAACTGAAGATCGCTATTGGAGAGACGGGCAGTCTACCGCTGGCGGCGATCTATCTCGGTCGAAGCGGTGCTGAGCGGATCGGCGACGGCAAAGGCGGCGTTGAGTTGGGCGGGGGAACGCTGTTCGGTCCGCTTCCAGGCGACATACTGGACAATGCCGAAGCCCGGCCGTCGCGGCACCGTCTTCACGACAGGCATGTGGAAACCGTCGCGAAATTTCGTCCAGCGCGTGCCCAGCGCTGCCACCATCTCCTCGAAGGTCGGTGGTGCCGCTACCGACGCATAGGTGATGGTGACGTTGCCTGCGAGGCCGGCTTCGCGTGAGATCGGCAGCGGTATCGAGGCGAGATAGTCGGGCGGCACGTCGATGAGCCCACCTAACGGCCATTGCGCACGCAGCGTGGCGGCATCCGTCGGCGCGACATTGACGTCGATGTCCTTGGGCGTGCCGGCGACCCTGTAAGGGCAGCGAAACCTGCCGCAATTGGCCTGCGCCGAAAACTGCCACAGCGCGTAGCCCTGCCAGTTGCCCATCGGAAAATGCTCGTCGATGTCGTTGATGTAGCGGGCATACCAGAGCGGCAACCGCGACAGGAGCCTGTATCTGTAGCTGTTGTCGGCAATATACCGGGCCGTCTTGCCGTTGGTGTAGATGACCGGGAAGCGGCCGATGCGCCGATGCACCTGGCGCACGAATTCCTCGGCATCGTCGAGCGACATCCATTGCGAAGGATCATTGCCCTCGATGTCGAGAGCCATGAGATCGTCCGGCGCGGGTTCGGCGAAATCGAGGAAATTATTGGCCTGCTCGACCGGATTGCCGGGGCGGGCGAGATGATAGGCGCCCCATTTCAGGCCAAGCGCCTTGGCCACGACCCTGCGCGTCTGGAACAACTCGCGCGTCACCGCGTGGCGTTTCCACAGCGCCTTGCACAGTTTCACCTCGGTGTCGTCGCCGAAACAGAAATAGGGCGGCGGCATGCCGTCGGACGCCTTGTTGATGAAGCCGACCACCCGCTTGTCGGTGGCGAGCTGGGCCCAGTCGATGGAATTGTATTCGTAGGCGTCGACGACCAGGGCGCGATCAGCGTTCTTCCACGGCTCGGAAAAATCCGAGGCCTTTGCCGCCATCGACAGCGCCATCGTCGCCGCGAAAGCGAGAAGCGCTGTGCGGCGAAGGAGGCGCGCCGTCCTTTTCAAACAGGGGATCCCCGTTGATCAAAGACAAATCCTGAACCGCTATGGTTAAGGAAATGCTTTCAAGGCAATGCGGTGCGTCAGTCGAACAGCTTCAACGCCGTCGCTACCGATAGGAACATCGACAATGGGTGGCCTTGAAATGGCGTGAAACCATGTTTGCGATAGAAAGCCGCAGCCTTGTCGTCCTTGGCGTCGACGATCAGCGCGAAGCAGGCAGGAGCAGCTTGAGCGCAGCGCCGGAGCGCATCCACGATCAATATCGATCCAACTCGTTGTCCCTGATATCGGGTATCGACTGCCAACCTTCCGATCAATATGGCGGGCAGGACTGGATAACGCGGTAGGCGTTTTGTCAGGTCTTGTGGCAGCGAAGCTATGGGCACGCTTGACGCTGCAAGAGTGTAATATCCGGCAATGAGATCGACATCACGGTCTGCGGCGACAAAGCAGTTGCTGACTCGGCGTTTGACGTCCTGGCTCGCCTGCTCGCGTAGATAGTGGTCGAGTGCCAGCACGCCACAACTGAATGCCTTACGATCATACGATCCGCCCAGCGGCTCGATGATCAGGTCTAGACTCACCGGGATTCGACGACAAGTCGCTTGTAGGCGTCGGCAGCTTTGCGCAGCGCTTCATTGGGTTCGGGTGGATTGAGAATGGCTTCTACCAGAGCGTGCTGATCCTCGATGGACAGGCGGATGATAGCAGTCTCCTCAATGGTGCGTTGTGCAGCTTCCTGCGCTGCGGAGACCACGAAGTCGCTGACGCTGCGGCCCTGGATTTCGGCCGCACGTTTCACCACACTCAGCATATCCGGTGAGATCCGAGCTTCGAGACGGGCGGTACGGGTCTGTTGGTTTGGCATCACGATCACCTCTAAGACGATATGTACGGGTTTTGACCGTACATATCAAGCGCTGCGTTCAGCGTTGCGTGAATGGCTGAACCTCAAACGGGTCAGGCGCTGGTTCTTGCCGCAACGTGCCATCGGCCGCGCGTTTGCGGTGGTGGGCCAGCGAGCATTGCGGCGAGCACAATATGCCGCGATTCGACCAGTAGGCGGCGCCGTTCTCGATCTTGCCCTGATAATACCAGAATCCCTCCGACCGGTAGGGTAGGCGCATTCGATGCAGCGATAGGCGTCGGGTCTAGCGAGCATGAGACATCTGGGTCGATGGTTTGTGCTCGATCGAATCTAATGCATGCGGGCGCGATTGCAAAATCAGCGTGACAAAATTTGACGTTTACGTAAAAAGAAGAAGAGAGACTGACCAAAGGGCGGATGGTTTTGCAGCGGCACCGGCTCTAGGGTTGGCAGGGCCGATGCATCAGGAGGAGCGAGCGGCATGTATCAGGCACCGGTCGAGGATATCGCGTTCACCCTGAAGCACGTGTCGGGCATGAAATCCGCCCTCGACGCCGGCAGGTTCGGCGATCTCGGCGAGGATCTGGTCGATGCCGTCCTGGGTGAGGCTGGCCGTTTCGCCACCGAGGAGGTGGCACCGCTCTACAAGATCGGCGACGAACAAGGTGCGGTGCTGAAGGGTGCCGCCGTCACCACGCCGCCCGGCTGGAAGGAGCTCTATCGCCGCTGGATCGACGGCGGCTGGAACGCGCTCTCCGGGCCTGAAGCCTATGGCGGCCAGGCGCTGCCGACCATGCTTGGCGTGGCGGCGCTCGAAATGTGGAACTCCGCCGCCATGGCCTTCGGCATCGGTCCAACGCTGACCATGGGCGCGGTCGAAGCGCTCGACAAACACGCCTCCGAAGACCTCAAGGCAAAATATCTCGAAAAGCTCGTGTCCGGCGAATGGATGGGCACGATGAACCTGACCGAGCCGCAGGCCGGCTCGGACCTCAATGCCTTGCGCGCTCGCGCCGAACCGGCGGGTGATGGCACCTACCGTATCTTCGGCCAAAAAATCTTCATCACCTATGGCGAGCACGATTTCACCGACAACATCATCCACCTTGTGCTGGCGCGGCTGCCCGATGCGCCGGCCGGCACGCGCGGCATCTCGCTGTTCCTGGTGCCGAAATTCCTGGTCGGCGACGATGGCTCGCTCGGTGCCCGCAATGACGTCTTCTGTTCCGGCCTCGAGCACAAGCTCGGCATCCATGCCTCGCCGACCTGCACCATGATCTATGGTGACGGCTTCCAGGGCGCCAAGCCGGGTGCCGTCGGATGGCTGATCGGCGAGGAGAACAAAGGCCTCGCCTGCATGTTCACCATGATGAACAATGCGCGGCTTTGTGTCGGCATGCAGGGCGTCGCGGTCGCGGAAGCCGCGACCCAGAAGGCGATAGCCTATGCCAACGAGCGCCGGCAAGGCAAAGCGGCAAGCTACGCTGGTGCCGGCATGGCGCCCATCGTCCATCACCCCGACGTGCAGCGCAATCTCCTGACCATGAAGGCGCTGACGCAGATCGCGCGGGCGATCAGCTATTCCTGTGCCCACGCCATCGACCTGGCCCGCGTCTCGGACGGCGACGAGGCGGCGCACTGGCGCGACCGTGCCAATCTGCTGACGCCGCTGGCCAAGGCTTTCTCGACCGATGTCGGCGTCGAGGTTGCGTCGCTCGGCGTCCAGGTGCATGGCGGCATGGGCTTCATCGAGGAGACGGGCGCGGCCGCCTTCTACCGCGATGCGCGCATCGCGCCGATCTATGAGGGCACCAACGGCATCCAGGCGATCGATCTGGTCATGCGCAAGCTGTCGCTCGGCGGCGGCGACCATGTGCATGGTTATATCGATGAACTGGCAGCGGTGGCAGGAGCGGTGCGAACCTCGAACCTGCAGGGTTTCGGCCGCACCGCCGATGCTCTCGACGCAGCATTTGCCGATCTGACGCAAGCGACCCGCTTCCTGCAAAAACTGGCGGCCGACGGCCGCTCGGACGAGGCGCTGGCGGGTGCTACGCCCTATCTCAGGCTGATCTCGCTGGCCGCCGGCGGCGCCTATCTGGCGCGGGGCGCTCTTGCCGATCAAAGCCGTATTCCCCTTTGCCGCTTCTTCGCCGAAAACCTGCTCGGCGAGGTCAGTGCCTTGAAGGAGCGCGTCGTCGATGGCGCCGAGAGCCTCGCCCTAGCCGGCAAGACGCTCATTTCTGCCTGACGTTCACAAGGAAAACATCGTGACAGACCATATCCTCGTCGAGCGCCAGGGCGCCATCCAGATCATCCGCATGAACCGGCCGGACAAGAAGAACGCGCTGACGCGCGCCATGTATGCGAAAATGTCAAACACCCTGGCCGAGGGCGACGCCGATCCAGCGATCCACGTCCATGTGTTCCTCGGCGTGCCCGGCGCCTTCTCCTCCGGCAACGATCTCGCCGATTTCATGGTCGTCGCCACCGGCGGCGATGGCGGCACCGAGGTCTGGGACTTCCTGATGGCGCTGGCCAGGGTCGAGAAGCCCATCGTCTCCGGCGTCGACGGCATCGCGGTCGGCATCGGCACGACGCTCAACCTGCATTGCGACCTGACCTTCGCCACGCCGCGCACCGTTTTCAGGACGCCTTTCGTCGATCTCGGCCTGGTGCCGGAGGCGGGATCGAGCCTTTTGGCGCCGAGAATCCTGGGACAGCAGGGCGCGTTTGCGCTGCTCGGCCTCGGCGAGGGCTTTTCGGCCGAACGGGCGAAGGCCGCCGGCCTGATCTACGAGGTGGTCGAGGAAGCAGCACTTGAAGCCGCGGTGCTGGCGGCCGCCGGCCAGATCGCGGCCAAGCCGCCGCAGGCGCTGAAGATCGCGCGCGACCTGATGCGCGGCTCGCGCGACGATCTCCTCGCCCGCATCGGCGAGGAAAGCGAGCATTTTCGCGAGCGGCTGAAGTCGGATGAGGCGCGCGCGGCGCTCACGGCGTTCATGACGAGAAAGAAGGCCTGAGCCTCTCTTTCAGGGGTAAAGCCTCGTCTTGTCCCAGCCGCCTTTCGCATCGCGGGAAAAGACCACGCGGTCGTGCAGCCGGAACGGCCTGTCGTGCCAGAATTCGATCGTCCGCGGGACGATGCGAAAGCCCGACCAGTGCTTTGGCCTAGGGATTTCGCCGATCGCATGGCGCGCCGTGTATTCGGCCACCGCCTTCTCCAGGGCGAAACGGCTTTCCAGCGGTCGCGACTGTTTCGAGGCCCAGGCGCCGATGCGGCTGCCGCGAGGCCGCGTTGCGTAATAGGCATCGGCCTCGGCGTCGCTGACGATCTCGACCGGTCCGCGAATGCGCACCTGTCGGCGCAGCGATTTCCAATGGAAGCACATCGCCGCCTTCATGCTGCCAAGAATTTCCTGGCCCTTGGCGCTCTCGAAATTCGTATAGAAGACAAACCCGCTTTCATCGAACCCCTTGAGCAGTACCATGCGCACGTTCGGCATGCCGTCGGCGTCGACGGTCGCCAGCGCCACGCCGTTGGGATCGTTCATTTCGCTCTTCGTGGCGTCCTCCAGCCATGCGGCAAAGAGGCGAAACGGCTCCGCGGCCTCGGTAAAGTCACCGCTTGTTAACTCTGTGTCACTCATAGTTTTTCTCAATTTGTCACGAAGCCCAGAATTTTTTACGAAGCCCAGATTTTCAAGAAGCAGGGGGAGGTTGCCGATTGTCGCGTATCGCGCAAGCTTTTGACAGCAGGCAATGGGGCGTTATCGCTTCGGCCAGCACGAAAGTCGCGATCGTGGCGTTCGCCTTGCCGCTTGCCGCCTGTGGCGCCGGTGGCTTCAGCCTGGAAAAGGCCGAAGTCGACCGCTCGATCCTGACCAGCAGCACATCGGCCTCGGCCGCGCCGGCCAATTTGGATCGCGACTCCGACCAGACGACGATCGGCAACGCGGTGTCCTCGGCCGACATCGAGCAGCTCGGCGGGCAGGCCGTGCCGTGGGCCAATGCCGGTACCGGGTCACGCGGTTCCATCACCGGGCTGGCCGAATTGAAGGACAACGGCCAGACATGCCGCCGTTTCAAGGTCTCGCGCGAGAGCTTTGACGGCGTCGCCATGTTCGAGGGCGAACTGTGCCTCGCCAGCGCCGGCGGCTGGCGCATGCAGGACTTCAAGGCGCTCTGAGCTTGATCCGAGAGTCGATCGGGTCGGCTCGGTGGGTCTTTTCGCCGGCCGCTGCGTCGCCAATCTTGCCGATATCCCGATATCGGCTGCGATCGGCTCCTTCCGGACCGACAAAAATCCCTCGCCAATCCTCAACCGCCGACTTTCGGATCAAGCTCTGATTTTCCGCTTTTGATATGCTGCTCCAGCACTGGAATTTCTTCCTATGCGAGCGCATATAGGGGGCAACCAGAGACTCAACTCTTCTCCAGGGCAGTAAGCATGCGCGACCCCTATGAGGTGCTGGGCGTTGCCAAGAACGCATCGGCCAAGGACATAAAATCGGCGTATCGGAAACTCGCCAAGAAGCATCATCCGGATCAGAATCCGAATGATCCCAAGGCGAAGGACCGTTTTGCCGCGGCCAACCAGGCCTACGAGATCGTCGGCGACGAGAAGAATCGCGCCGCTTTCGATCGCGGCGAGATCGACGCCGACGGCAAGCCGCGATTCCAGGGCTTCGAGGGCGCTGCCGGTGGCGGCGATCCCTTCGGCGGATTTCGCCGGCAGCAAGGTCCGGGCGGTTCGCGATTCGAATTCCGCTCCGGCCGCCCGGGCGGCGATCCGTTCGACGGCAACAGCGACATCTTCAGCCAGATATTCGGCGATGCCTTTTCGGGCGCGCGCGGTGCCGGCACGGGCGATCGCCGTCAGCCGGCGACCGCTGCCGACCTGAATGTGACGCTCGACGTGACCATCGAGGAAGCGGCGACCGCCGAAAAGGTGACGGCGATGTTCCCTGACGGCCGCAAGGTGGCGGTGAAGCTGCCGGTCTATGTCGAGGACGGCCAGACCATCCGTCTGAAGGGGCAGGGCGAGCAAGGGCCAGGCCAGCCGGGCGACGCGCTGGTCAAGATCCATCTGCGCCGCCACCCGCGCTACCGCATCGAGGGCCGCGACCTGCACGCCGATCTGCCGGTGGCACTGGCGGATGCGGTGCTCGGCGCCAAGGTGCCGGTCGATACGCCGACCGGCCGGCTCGCGGTCAACATCCCTGCTTGGTCGAGCTCGGACAAGGTCCTGCGGCTGAAGGGCAGGGGCCTGCCGGAAAAGGCCGGCGGCCACGGCGATCTCTACGCCCATGTGCGGATCATGCTGCCGGAGGGCGGCGATAGCGCGCTCGAAACGCTGTTGCGCGGCCAAAAAGGCTGATCGACGGCTTTTGTCCCCTGAACTGTCCGGTTTGAGCGCTTGAAGGGGCTCTGTGCCTGTGCGATAGGGCACTCCACAAAGCAGAAACCTTGCGGAGAGCGCTCACATGGCGGGTGGACAGGGCCTAATGGCCGGCAAGCGCGGCCTTATTCTTGGCGTCGCCAACAACAGATCGATCGCCTACGGCATCGCCAAGTCGTGCGTCGATCATGGCGCCGAGATCGCGCTGACCTATCAGGGCGAGGCGTTCAAGAAGCGTGTCGAGCCGCTGGCGGCGGAATTGGGCGCTTTTGTCGCCGGCCATTGCGACGTCACCGATCCGGCGAGCCTCGACGAGGTTTTCGCCAATGTCGCCAGGCATTGGGGCAAGCTTGATTTCCTCGTCCACGCCATTGCCTTCTCCGACAAGGACGAGCTGACCGGCCGCTATGTCGAGACGACGCGCGACAATTTCCTGCGCACCATGGACATTTCGGTCTACTCCTTCACCACCATTGCCAAGCGCGCCGAGGCGCTGATGACCAATGGCGGGTCGCTGCTGACGCTGACCTATTACGGCGCCGAAAAGGTGATGCCGCACTATAACGTCATGGGTGTCGCCAAGGCGGCGCTCGAGGCCAGCGTGCGCTACCTGGCCGTCGACCTCGGCGCCAAGAAGATCCGCGTCAACGCCATCTCGGCTGGCCCGATCAAGACGCTGGCCGCTTCCGGCATCGGCGATTTCCGCTACATCCTGAAGTGGAACGAGTACAATTCGCCGCTGAAGCAAACGGTGACGCAGGAGGAAGTCGGCGATTCCGGCGTCTACTTCCTGTCCGACCTGTCGCGCGGCGTCACCGGTGAAGTGCATCACGTCGATTCGGGCTACCACGTCGTCGGCATGAAGGCGGTCGACGCGCCCGACATTTCGACGGTCAAGGACTAACCGCCAACCGTCGTCCGTCCCGATCCCGCACCGGAAGACTTGATGTATCCGCTGGTTTATATCGCGCGCCACGGCCAAACCGCGTGGAACGCCGAATTCCGGCTTCAGGGGCAGGCCGACACCGATCTCAACGCTCTTGGCCGCGAACAGGCGACCGGAAACGGCCAGCGGCTCGCCGGACTGGTCCAAAATTCCTGGGAATTCGACTTCGTCGCCAGCCCGATGAAACGGACGCGCGAAACGATGCAGCGGGTCCGCGCCGCGATGAAGCTCGATCCGGATGCCTATCGAACCGACCCGCGCCTCGTCGAAGTCAATTTCGGCGATTGGCAGGGATTTACCTTTGCCGAGCTTGAGACACGGTATCCCGGAGCGAGCAGGACGCGCGCGCTGGACAAATGGAACTTTCAGCCGCCGGGCAAAGGCGCGGAGAGTTACCAGATGCTGCTCGAACGGGTGGGGCCCTGCTTCGACGCGATCCAACGCCCGACGATCTGCGTGACCCATGGCGGCGTCATGCGCGCCTTGTTTCGCTTCGTTCTGGGACTGGCCGAGGACGAGGCAGCGAACCTGGACATACCGCACGATCGCCTGCTCAAGCTCGAAGGCAAGAGCCTGGAGTGGCTGTAAGCCACTGAATGCATGTTACCCAAAATGGGGGAATGACATGCGCAAAATCAATGACCCGAAGCGCGTCGCCTGAATCCGTTCGAACGCGACGCGCTTAGAGGTGCGGAACCATCGCTCCGATCTTGGCAGAAAGCCTTAATTCGCCGAGCTGTCCGGCAGTTCCATGTCGGTGACGACGTTTTCGCCATTGGTCACGTCGTAGGCGATGACGATGTCCATGCCCGGCTTCAGCGCGTCGAGATCGGTCTCGGCGTTCAGCTTGTAGGACTTGCCGTCATCCAGCGTCAGCGTCAGCGCGTCCTTGTCGACGTTCTTGATCAAGCCTTCGGTCTGGCCGGCGAAAGCGGCGGTGGAAAGCAGCAGTGTGGCGGCAACGGCGCCAATCAGGGTACGCATATCGTTCCTCTTTATCATTGCACCGGCATGGCGGCGGACGTTCAACGGCGGATGGAGCAGAGCAGAAACCAACCGAATGTGTCAAAACTAAATCCGCCAGATCACAGTTTGACCCCTGTGAAAAACGCCAATAGAAGGCAAGCTACAGCGCCGCGCGTCCTCTTGGACGTGCAAAGGACGCTGTAGCACTTTTGATTTTGCGCATGATCCTTTCCGAAAATCGCTCCGATTTTCGGGGTCATGCTCCAAGCAGGCTCCGATGCCGGGCAGGGTCATTTATGTCTCATAACACGTTCGGCCACCTTTTCCGCGTCACCACCTGGGGCGAAAGCCATGGCCCGTCGCTCGGCTGCGTGGTCGACGGCTGTCCGCCCGGCATCCGCTTTACTCAAGCTGACATCCAGGCGGAACTCGACAAGCGCCGGCCGGGACAGTCACGTTTCGTGACGCAGCGTCGCGAACCAGATGAAGTGAAGGTTCTGTCCGGCTTCATCCTCGACGAGGACGGCGAGACGATGATCACCACCGGCACACCGGTCTCGATGCTGATCGAGAATGTCGACCAGCGTTCAAAGGATTATGGCGAGATCGCTCGCCAATACCGGCCCGGCCATGCCGATTACACCTATGACGTCAAATATGGCGTGCGCGATTATCGTGGCGGCGGCCGCTCCTCGGCTCGCGAGACCGCGGCGCGCGTGGCGGCCGGCGCGCTCGCCCGCAAGGTTGTGCCCGGCGTGGTGGTGCGCGGCGCGCTGGTGTCGATGGGGGAAAAATCCATCGACCGCGCCAACTGGAACTGGAATTTCCTCGGCGACGCGGAAAATCCGTTCTTCACCCCCGATCCGGCTTCCGTTCCCGTCTTCACTAGATATCTCGACGGCATCCGCAAGGCTGGCTCCTCGGTAGGTGCGGTGATCGAGATCGTCGCCGACGGCGTTCCAGCAGGCCTCGGCGCGCCGATCTATGCCAAGCTCGACCAAGACATCGCGTCCGGCCTGATGTCGATCAACGCGGTCAAGGGCGTCGAGATCGGCAACGGCTTCGAGGCCGCCCGCATCACCGGCGAGCAGAATGCCGACGAGATGCGCATGGGCAATGACGGCAAGCCGGTGTTCCTGTCCAACAATGCCGGCGGCATCCTGGGCGGCATCTCGACCGGCCAGGCCATCGTCGCCCGTTTCGCCGTCAAGCCGACCTCGTCGATCCTGACGCCGCGAAAGTCGATCGACAAGGACGGCCACGACGTCGAGATCATGACCAAGGGCCGCCACGACCCATGTGTCGGCATTCGCGCCGTGCCGATCGGCGAAGCAATGGTTGCCTGCGCGATTGCCGATCACTATCTGCGTCATCGGGGACAGACAGGAAGGGAATAGGGAATAGTCAGTAGGCAGTAGGCAGTATGTTGGATTGTCTACAGAGACAGTCTTTTCCCTACTCCCTACTCCCTACTCCCTACTCCCTACTCCCTACGAGCGAAGCGAGTTTTTCATGCCTTACGACCAGAAGAAAATCGTCGAAGCCCTGCGCGCTTTCGAACGCGGCGAGATCGTTGTCGTCATGGATGATGACGGGCGCGAGAACGAGGGTGATCTGATCGTCGCCGCCGTCCACTGCACGCCGGAAAAGATGGCGTTCATCGTCCGCCACACGTCCGGTATTGTCTGCACGCCGATGCCGCGCGAGGAAGCAAAGCGGCTCAACTTGCAGCCGATGGTCGCCGACAATGATTCGGCCCACACCACTGCTTTCACCGTCAGCGTCGATTTCAAGCATGGCACGACTACAGGCATTTCGGCCGACGACCGCACGCTGACCGTGCGCAACCTTGCCAACGGCAATGTCGGCGCCTCGGACTTCGTCCGGCCCGGCCACATCTTCCCGCTGATCGCGCGCGAGGGCGGCGTGCTGATGCGCTCTGGCCATACCGAAGCCGCGGTCGATCTCTGCAAGCTCGCCGGCCTGCCGCCGGTCGGCGTCATTTCCGAGTTGGTCAATGATGACGGCACCGTCAAGCGCGGCCCGCAGGTGCAGGCTTTCGCCCAGGAGCATGGCCTGAAGCAGATTTCGGTCGCCGATCTCATCGCCTACCGGCAGCGCAAGGAGACGCTGGTCGAGCGCGTAGCCTGCTCCGAAATCGACACGCTCGGCGGCAAGGCGCAGGTCTTCACCTATACGCTGCCCTGGGACTCCATGCATCATGTCGCGATTGTCTTCGGCGACATCCGCGACGGCGAGGACGTGCCGGTGCGCCTGCATTCAGAAGATGTCGTGACGGATGTGTTCGGCACCAGCCACCGGCTCGACGCCATCATGAAGGCGATGGGCGAGCGCCGGCGCGGCGTCATCGTCTATCTGCGCGAAGGCTCCGTCGGCGTCGCCCATCAGGAGCGCAAGCGGCCGGCGAGCGGCGACCGCGAGGATCACGAAGAGGCGCGCCGCCGCGAAAACGAGTGGCGCGAGATCGGGCTCGGCGCGCAGATACTCAAGGATCTCGGCATTTCCTCGATCAACCTGATCGCCTCGCGCGAACGCCATTATGTCGGCCTCGAGGGCTTTGGCATCCATATCGCCAAGACCGAGATTCTCTGAGCCTCCGGCCGACAGAGCCCGGTTTCAAACCGGGCGCCCGTCGATCATTCCGCCGCAATCGCGGTGGCTTCGCATCCGTCCAGTTCGCACTCCTGAGTGGCAAGGCTGCGCTGCCCAAGCAGCACGGTGGCCAGTGCGATTGTGCCTGAAGCCACCGAGACCCAGAACCCGTTCTGGGCGCCGAACACGTCCACCACCGCACCGGCGGCGAAGGACCCGATGGCCATGCCGACGCCGATCCCGGTCATCACCCAGGTGATGCCTTCGGTCAGCATCGCTTCCGGCACATGCCGCTCGATCAGGCCGAAGGCGGTGATGAAGGTCGGCGAGATCGCCACGCCGCTGATGAATACGGTCAGCGCCAGCAGAGGCACGGTGTCGGCGGTGAGCGGCAGCAGCGTGCCGAGCGCGACGAGGGCGACTGCGATGGCCAACTGGCGTTGCAGCGGCGCTTTCAGGTTGAGCGCGCCGACGACGATGCCCAACACGAACGATCCCAGCGCATAGACGCCGATGACGAGGCTCGCGGCCCCCGGTTGGCCAAGCTCCTTGGTGATCGCCACCGTGCTTACTTCGGTCGTTGCAAACGTCGCGCCGATGAAGATCAGGGCGAAGGTGAGGATCTGCACCGGCCGCAGGCGGATTGCCGAGCCGCTAGAGCCCTGTTCCACCGGTTGCACTTGCGGCTCGGTCGAGCGCTGCAGGATGAAGGCGGTCGAGCCGAAGGCAAGGAACAAGGTGCTCACCAGCATGCCCGCTTCCGGGAACAGGGCGGCACTCAGGCCCACCGACAGCGATGCCCCAGCGATATAGACCAGCTCGTCGGCTGCCGACTCGAAGGCGAAAGCGGTGTTCATCTGCGGCCGCCCGCGGAAAATATCGGTCCAGCGCGCGCGCACCATTGCCGGGATGCTGGGCATCGCGGCAGCCAGCAGTGCCGACACGAACAGCGTCCATACCGGCCAGTCCTGATTAGCCGCTGCCATCAGGACGGCGAAGGCCAACACGGAAATGATGGTGGTGGGCACTACGATCCGCGTCTGGCCAAGGCGATCCACCAGTCTTGATATCTGCGGCGCGAGGAAAGCGTTGGCGAGCGCGAATGTCGCGGCGACGGCGCCGGCCAGCCAATATTCACCGCGCGTCTGCGACAGCATTGCCACGATGCCGATCGGCGCCATGGCGATCGGTAGGCGCGCTATGAAGCCTGCGGCGGCAAAGCCCTTGGTTCCGGGGGCACGAAAGATCTCCGCATAGGGATTTTGCATGGGTTGGTTCCTCGACAAAGCACGATTCGACAATTACATACGGTGCGTATGAATATCAAATAAAGCATACGCCGCGTATGTCAATTGGCATACGGCACGTATGTTGGTAGGGCCAGAGCCATGCACAAACCTCGCAAGGAGATGATTGCCGAGACGCGCGCCAAGCTGATCGCGGCCGCCCGCCATGCCTTCGGCACGGTCGGCTATGCCGAAGCCTCGATGGATGACTTCACTGCCTCAGCCGGGCTGACGCGCGGCGCGCTGTATCATCACTTCGGCGACAAGAAGGGACTGCTGCAGGCGGTTATCGCCGAAATCGACGGCGAGATGGCGGCACGCATCAATGAGGTCGCGTCGAGAGCGCCGACCCGCTGGCAGCATTTTGTCGACGAATGCACGACCTATATCGAGATGGCGCTTGAGCCGGAAATCCAGCGCATCATGTTCCGGGATGGCCCGGCCGTTCTCGGGGATCCGGCACAATGGCCGAACGCCAATGCGTGCATCGCTTCAATGACCAGCCATCTGACGGCGCTGCAGGAGGAGGGAGTCGTCGTCTCCAGCCTCGACCCCGAAACGGCCTCGCGGCTGATCAACGGCGCGAGCAGCCAGGCGGCGCAACGGATCGCCAATTCGAACGACCCCGAAGCGACCTCGAAGAAAGTGGTGACGGCGTTCAAGCAACTGCTCGAAGGCCTGCTCAAAAAGCCGGGTTCGCAATCGAACTGAAATCCCATCGGTGGCCCGGCGCCACGGTAGGGCTTCGAACTCAGGTTAATAAAAGACCTTACGACAGCCAGTTCGGCGGTGCCGGCAGCTTTCACGATAGGAATTTTTTCTTGATTCCATGACCTCAGCTATGGTACATATTCGTCCATGGTGCTGATTTGCGCCAGTGACCCGCCGCACAGGCGGGTTTTTCGGTTGATGCTCCGTCAGCCAACGCGCCGGCGAAGGCTGCGAAGGAAACCCGTTAACCCGAGTTCGTTGCCCGGGCGCCAACCCGGCAATTGACAATCGCCGGGTTGGGTCCATCCTCTTTCACCACCTCTGAGGGGGAGATTCGGGGCATGTGGGATTTCGATATCGGCGGGTCGGTGTCCATAATGATGCGGACCTGGCCGTTCATTGTCTTTCG
Organism: Mesorhizobium sp. M1409; assembly: GCF_040317535.1. Classification (NCBI taxonomy): domain Bacteria; kingdom Pseudomonadati; phylum Pseudomonadota; class Alphaproteobacteria; order Hyphomicrobiales; family Phyllobacteriaceae; genus Mesorhizobium; species Mesorhizobium sp. M1409. The sequence goes on along the minus strand of NZ_JAMYKV010000026.1, from coordinate 23,759 downwards.
CATGATCGTCTATTTCGGCATCACGCTGGCCTACATCATGGCGACCGGCACGGGCGCTAGCGTCGGCTATGGCGTCGGCCACATCTCCACCGATCCCGACGGGCCGATGTCCTTTGCCTTGTGGGGCGGGGTGGTCGGTTTCGGCATCGTCTCGATCGCCGTCTACTGGATCCGCGAATACATCCTCTATGTCGTCAAGGCCGGCCACATCGCCGTCATGGTCCATCTGATCGACGGCCGTGACATTCCCGGCGGCCAGGACCAGATCGCCTACGCCAAGGATATCGTCACCCAGCGTTTCGCGGAGGCCAACATCCTTTTCGTCGTCGACCAACTGGTCAAGGGCGCCATCCGCGCCATCACCGGCCTCATCGGCGGCATCGCCGCCTTCCTGCCGATCCCGGGCCTGGGCGGCTTGATCTCCTTCATCAACACGGTGATCCGCCTGTCCCTGACCTATGTCGACGAGATCATCCTCGGCTACAACATCCGCATCAATTCGTCCTCGCCGTTCGAGACGGCGCGCCAGGGCGTCGTGCTCTATGCCCAGAACGGCAAGGTCATGGTCAAGAACGCCGTCTGGCTGGCGGTCATCATGTGGGGCGTGTCCTTCGTCATCTTCCTGCTGATGCTGGCGCCTGCCGGCGCCATTCTCTTCCTGATGCCCGGCCAACTCGCCGGCTGGGCCTTCGTGCTCGCCATCGTCTTCGCCTGGGCTTTCAAGGCGGCGTTCATCGAACCCTTCGCCATCGCCTGCCTGATGCAGGTCTATTTCAAGACCATCGCCGGCCAGGTGCCCGATCCCGACTGGGACGCCCGGCTGGCCGAGGCGTCGTCGAAGTTCAGGGAGCTTAAGGATAAGGCGCTGGCCTCCTTCGGCGGCTCGCGTTGGGGCACGGCCGGCGCGACAAGCTGATCGGCGAGGCTCGCCGGCGTGGCAGCAACGGTGTTGAGGCGCGCCACGGTCGATTTGAGCAACGCTTCACCTTGCCCGGAAAAAACCTCGCTCATGATCAGTTCCGGCAACGGCAGCCGCCGTCCCCAGCCATGCGTTTCAAGGTCCGGCTTTGGCGCGAACTCCGAGACACGGCCGACGCAGAGATAGGCGACCGGGGTCACATGCTCCGGAATTGACAGCAGGCCTTTCAGCGCTTGCGCCTCGATGATGCTGACCCAGCCGACACCGACGCCTTCGGCGCGCGCCGCCAACCAGAAATTCTGCACCGCGCAGACCGTGCTGTAGAGGTCCATCTCCGGATTGTGCCAGCGTCCCAGCGGCGAACCTTCCGAGCGCTGCCGGTCGCAAGTGATGCAGATGTTGAGCGCGCTTTCGCAAATGCCTTCCAGCTTGAGTTTGCGGTAGAGCGCCTGGCGCTCTTCCTCGATGGCCGGCAATTCCTGCTCGCGCGCCGCCAGGAACAGGTCGCGCACCTTTTCCCGTCGTTCGGCATCGCGAATGACGATGAAATTCCAAGGCTGCATGAAGCCGACCGACGGCGCGTGATGAGCGGCAAGCAGCAGCCGCGCCAGCACCTCATCGTCGAGCGCGGTGGGCAGGAAGTGGCTGCGCACATCACGCCGCGTGAACATGGCGCGATACACCGCATCGCGCGCATTCTGCTCAAATCCGTCGCCAACAAGAACGGTCATGGTTTCCGGCATCGCTTGTCCCCTTGCGATTGCAATCAATGCCATCCGCCTGACCATGCGGATGACGATGCCTGCCAGGCCGGTCTTCTGGCTTGGGATCAACCCGCGTCCGGTGCCTTCCCGTCATCGACAGTGGCACATACCGGCGCGGTCCCCCTTACAGCGTTGGGCACGCCACGGAGTTCAACCGTGTTCCCGATTCTCCCGCTTGCGGCGGGCACCAGGCAGTGCCACCGACCTTACTCCGAAGCGCGGACGACGCCAATGCCTGCAGCGACGCGAATGGACGCAGGCGCGATTTTCCCCAATCATCGGCCGCCCGTGCATGGCCTTTGTCGATCCGGGTCACTAGATTAGGACGATGGCTACCCGTCTCTATACCCATCCAGTCTTCCTTGAGCACCTCACGCCGCCCGGCCATCCCGAGCGGCCGGACCGCCTGCGCGCCATCGAGCGCGTGCTGGACGACGAAGCTTTTGCCGCGCTCGATCGTATCCAGGCGCCGGAAGGCGACGAGGCCACCATCCTCTATGCCCATCCCGCCGATTTCGTCGCCCGCGTGCGCGCCGCCATTCCCGACGAGGGAATCGCCCGCATCGACGCCGACACCACCGCCAGCCCGAAGAGCTGGCAGGCGGCGATCACCGCGATCGGTGCGGCCAACGCCGCCGTCGACGACGTCTTTGCAGGCCGCGCCGACAATGTCTTCGTAGCCGCTCGGCCGCCCGGCCACCATGCCGAAAAAACCACGTCGATGGGTTTTTGTCTGTTCAACACCGCGGCGATCGCGGCGCGTTATGCGCAGAAGAAGCATGGTGTCGAGCGGGTTGCCGTCGTCGACTGGGACGTGCATCACGGCAACGGCACGCAGGATATTTTCTGGGACGATCCGTCGGTGCTCTATTGCTCGACGCACCAGATGCCGCTCTACCCCGGCACCGGCGCGAAGAACGAAACCGGCGCCGGCAACATCGTCAACGTACCGCTGGCGCCGCAGACCGGCAGCGAGGTGTTTCGCGATGCCTTCCTGTCGCGCGTGCTGCCGGCGCTCGACAATTTCGCGCCCGATCTGATCATCATTTCGGCCGGGTTCGACGCGCATCACCGCGATCCGCTGGCCGAGATCAACCTGACCGAGGACGATTTCGACTGGGCGACCGGCCAGCTGATGCAGCGCGCCGCGCGTCACAGCGGCAACCGGCTCGTAAGCCTGCTCGAGGGTGGCTACGATCTGCAGGGATTGGCATTTTCGGTCGCCGCCCATGTCGGGCGACTGATGAAAGGATGAATGATGGCCGGTGAGACCAACGAAGATGTCAAGGCGATGAGCTTCGAACAGGCACTCGACGCACTCGAAAAGATCGTCGATGATCTTGAGCGTGGCGACGTGCCGCTCGACCAGTCGATTAAGATCTATGAGCGCGGCGAGGCACTGAAAGCGCATTGCGACCGGCTGCTGAAGGCCGCCGAGGACAAGGTCGAGAAGATCAGGCTGTCGCGCGATGGCAAGCCGGTCGGAACGGAGCCGCTTGACGCGGATTGAGGCGGTCCGAACGGTGGTCTTGCCTCACCGGCTTTTGGACATGATCATGATCGAGGATAGAACGCGTCCCGATTGAAAGCGCTCCAGGACAAGAGGAGATACGGAAGCGATGTGCAGAAACATCAAGACCCTGTTCAATTTTGATCCGCCCGCTACCAACGACGAAGTCCGCGACGCGGCACTTCAGTTCGTCCGCAAGCTGAGCGGAACGACGCGGCCTTCGAAGCAGAATCAGCATGCCTTCGACCACGCGGTCGAAGCCATCGCGGCATCGGCGCGCGAACTGCTTGATTCACTCGAAACCCATCAGCATCCGCGCAATCGCGAAGAAGTGGCGGCCAAACTAAGGGCGAAATCGGCGATCCGGTTTGCCTGATACGTCCAGGCTGCCTCTGGCGCTGACGAGGAGAGTTCATGAGCTTTTTCCCGGGGAAAGACCCTGAAGTCGGCGACGCCTTCGCCAGCGACCAGATCGAGCTTATGGTCATCCCGAATGCCAAGGACATTGGCGGTTTTCAGGTGCGCCGCGCCCTGCCGACCGCCAAGAGGCGGTTGGTTGGACCGTTCATCTTCTTCGACCGGATGGGCCCGGCTATCCTGCGCGCCGGGCAGGCGCTCGATGTCCGTCCGCATCCGCATATCGGCCTGTCGACGGTCACCTATCTGTTCGACGGCAGGATCAGGCATCGCGATTCACTCGGCACCGAAATGGTCATCCAGCCCGGTGACGTAAACCTGATGACCGCCGGCCGCGGCATCGTCCATTCCGAGCGCACCCCCGAAGAACTGCGCGGCGCACCGATGTCGATTTCCGGCTTGCAGACCTGGTTGGCGCTGCCGGACGGCAAGGAAGAAGTAGCCCCGGTTTTCGAGAACACCGCGGCACTACGGCTGCCCGAGATCGACGCCGAAGGCGTCAGCGGGCGCATCGTCATAGGTGATTTCCAGGGATTGCGGTCCCCGGTCAGGGCCGACTCCGAGACGCTTTATGCCGACCTGCGCCTTGCGCCAGGCGCCGGCGTGAAGATCCCGGCCGATGCGGAAGAACGCGCCATCTACACACTGGAAGGAGAGGTCTCGATTTCGGGCGACATTTTCCCGGCCGAACGGCTGCTGGTGTTTCGGCCCGGTGACGAGATCGTCGTATCGTCGCGGACCGGCGCGCATTTCATGCTGTTCGGCGGCGCTTCGCTCGGCTCGCAGCGCTACATCTGGTGGAACTTCGTCTCATCGTCGAAGGAACGCATCGAGCAGGCCAAGCAGGAATGGAAGACGGGACGCTTCGATATTGTTCCTGGCGATGAGGAAGAGTTCATTCCGTTGCCGGAAAGCTGATGCGTGTCGCCTAAAGGTGGCCCCGGTTTTGGGCGAACGGCGTGCATCAAAACAAAAACCACGGCCTGATCCGCGTCACTGACATGCATTTACATTCTCCGGCCGGCGGCCTATTTCGCCAATGAACAGAAAGCCTGGGCACCCGTGAACGCAACGCCGCATACGCCGCTTCTCGACAAGGTCCGCATCCCGGCCGACCTGCGCACGCTTGCCGAAAGCGAGCTGCCGCAATTGGCAGCCGAGCTTCGCGCCGAGTTGATCGACGCCGTCTCTCACACCGGCGGCCATCTTGGCGCCGGCCTTGGCGTGGTCGAGCTGACGGTGGCGCTGCACTATGTCTTCAACACCCCCGATGACCGGCTGATCTGGGATGTCGGCCACCAGGCCTATCCCCACAAGATCCTGACCGGCCGCCGTGACCGCATCCGCACATTGCGCCAGGAAGGCGGCCTGTCGGGCTTCACCCGCCGCGCCGAGAGCGAGTACGATCCCTTCGGCGCCGCCCACTCCTCGACATCGATTTCGGCTGGCCTCGGCATGGCCGCTGCCCGCGATCTCTCCGGCGGCCGCAACAATGTCATCGCCGTCATCGGCGACGGTGCGATGTCTGCCGGCATGGCCTATGAGGCGATGAACAATGCCGGCGCGCTCGATGCGCGGCTCATCGTCATCCTCAACGACAACGACATGTCGATTGCGCCGCCGACCGGCGCGATGAGTGCCTATCTGGCGCGTCTGGCCTCGGGCAAGGCCTATATCGGCCTGCGCGACTTCGGCAAGAAACTGACGTCCTATCTCGGCAAGCGCGCCGACCGTGCGATCACAAGGGCGGTCGAGCATGCACGCGGTTACGTCACCGGCGGCACGCTGTTCGAGGAGCTCGGTTTCTATCACATCGGCCCGATCGACGGTCACAATCTGGAGCATCTGATCCCGGTCCTGAAAAATGTCCGCGACAATGGCGAAGGCCCGGTGCTGATCCATGTCGTCACCCAGAAGGGCAAGGGCTACGCACCGGCGGAAGCCGCCGCCGACAAATATCACGGCGTCAATAAGTTCGATGTCATCACCGGCGCGCAGGCCAAGGCGCCGGCCAACGCGCCTGCCTACACCAAGGTGTTCGCAGAAAGCCTGGTTCAGGAAGGCCGCGAGGACGACCGCATCGTCGCCGTCACCGCCGCCATGCCGAGCGGCACCGGCCTCGACCTGTTCGGCGAAGCGTTTCCGTCGCGGACATTCGATGTCGGCATCGCCGAACAGCACGCGGTGACTTTCGCCGCCGGCCTTGCCACCGAAGGCTACAAGCCGTTCGCGGCGATCTATTCGACCTTCCTGCAGCGTGCCTACGACCAGGTCGTCCACGACGTCGCCATCCAGAAATTGCCGGTGCGCTTTCCCATCGACCGCGCCGGATTCGTCGGCGCCGATGGCGCGACCCATTGCGGCGCCTTCGACACCACTTTCCTGGCGACCTTGCCGGGTTTCGTCGTCATGGCGGCGGCCGACGAGGCGGAACTGCGCCACATGGTACGGACCGCGGCGAGCTATGATGAGGGCCCGATCGCCTTCCGGTATCCGCGCGGCAACGGCATCGGCGTCGACATGCCGGAGCGTGGCTCGGTTCTCGAAATCGGCAAGGGCCGCATCGTCAGGGAGGGCACCAAGGTGGCGCTGCTGTCCTTCGGCACGCGGCTGCAGGATTGTCTGATCGCCGCCGAGGAATTAGGTGCCGCCGGACTTTCCACCACGGTCGCCGATGCCCGTTTCGCCAAGCCGCTCGATGAGGATCTGATCCGGCGGCTGGCCCGCTCGCATGAGGTTCTGGTGACGGTGGAGGAGGGCGCCGTCGGCGGCTTCGCCAGCCACGTGCTGCAGTTCCTCGCCCATGAAGGTCTGCTGGAAAGCGGCCTGAAGGTGCGTCCGCTGGTGCTGCCCGACGCGTTCACCGACCACGCCAAGCCGGAAAAGATGTACGCCGATGCCGGGCTAGACGCGGCCGGCATCGTGCGCACCGTGTTCGTCGCGCTCGGTCATACAGTTCGCGCTCAGCGCGCCTGAATCAAAGCCTCAACGAATAAGTTAGCCGAACCGCGACCTTAACCCATTGTTTACGCTGCAATTTGGCTTTTCGCTTACCGTGTCTCTTGGCCGTTTTTCAACGACGCCCTGCTAGATCGTTGATCAGGCAGGGAGACGACAAATGAAAACGCTTCTGTGCGGCGTAGCGCTTTGCGCCGTCATCGTCGCGCCGGCCGCCGCCGAGACGCGCTATGATCGCAGCCTCGAAAAGGCGGCCATGGGCATTGTCGCCGGCAAGATGGGCGATATTCGCGGCGGCTTTTCCTACAAGCAGGTGCCGCAGCTTGTGGTCGTGCCGGGCGTAGCGCCGGCGGCCGTGACCGAACGCCCACTCGAGGAAGCCACGGGCAAGCCGGATGACGGTCTGTCGCCCGCCGTGGAACGGCAGGTTTCCCGAACCATATTCTAATTCTAAGTTCCAATGAGACCAGTAAGCCTGGGAGCCGCTTAGCAAGGTATGATCGGCATCGGTTTCCGGCCGATGCCTTTTCATTGTCCCAGCCGCCATGCCGGCGTTACTCCTCCGCCAGTTCCGCTCGTTTCGACGGTTTCTCCGAGCGCCATGATTTTGTGGCGTGGTGGGCCCGGTCGGCCAAGGCAGCGAGGCGCCCGCGCAGGCTCCGCCCGCCCATCACCGACGACAAGGTCACCGAATGCGTCGAAAAGCGGCGCTTGAAATCCTCGCCGCCGCAGAGAAAGTCGACCGTGGTCAAGCCCTGGTCTAGCGACCACTGGATATAATCCATCATCAAGACCATGCCCGGTGAGGCTCGCTCGAAGGCCGGGTCATAGGTCGTGACGAAAGCCATCATCGTTCCATGCTGCTCGAAATTGATCGAGACGGCGATGATCGCATCGTCGCGTTCGAGCACGAAGATGCGCAGCAATCCGAGCCCGGCCAGGACGGAGACCAGTGCCGCCAGAGCTGTGGAGCCTTCGTCGAAGAGGTCCGACGCGCGGCCGTGCTTTGCCAACCATAGCCGCTTCAGCGCCGCGACGCGCTCGAGCACCGGCTCGCGGTCTTCGTGCGCATCCATCAGCCGGAAGCGCAGCGCGCCGCCTTCCTCCATGAATTTGTGGCCACGGCGATAGTTTTGCCGGGTTTTTTTCGATTGGCTTTCGAACCATTGCGCGCCGTCTTGCCAGGTGCCAACGACACGATAGCTGATCTCGCTGCGGTGGTTTGGCTGCAGGATCGTGCCGCGGCCTGGGACGGCGGGATCGAGCAGGGCTTGGAACCGGGCATCCGGCAACAAACGATTCAAATAGACGAGGTCGAAGCCGCCATCGTCGAGAATGCGTTGCCAGAGCTCCGGCAGGATCTGCGGATCGCAGTCGGGGGCGAGCAAGACATCGCCATAGTCGCAGTGATCCTTCGCCGCCCATTCTAGGATGCGGATGCCGGAGCGCTTGAAGGTCGCGAGCGGAATGACGGCCACGAGCCGCTCGTCGCTCCAGACCAACCCGATCCTGAGGCCGCGCCGGTCCTGATGCGGCGTCGTGCGCCACCAGGCCGAGATCCAGTCCGGATGCTGGAAAACGAGGCCGCCGGCGCGTTGCCAGAGCGCCGTCCAGGCGGGCGCTATTTCCGCCAGGCGCGCGGCCGAGGTCGCGACCTCGATCCGGTGCGTTCGCGGCAGCCGGCACACGACAGGCCCGTTCAAGGCTCGCCCCTTTGCGGCAATTGCCGTGGCTCGGGCTTGTCGGTGCGGAAGTGTCTGGCGATCTGCCGCCACATCCGCTTCAGCGGCAGGATATAGAGGCCTGCGAGCGACTGATAGTCGCGCGCGTTGCGTTCGATCAACCCGAACTTGAAATCCTCGTCCGGTCTGGGGACGCATAGAGTTCCGAACAGCCGGTCCCAGAACGAGAAGAGGAGCCCGAAGTTCTTGTCGTAATGACGCGGGTCCGTGCTGTGGTGCAACTGATGCCAGTGCGGACACAAGATCAGGTTGTTCAACGGCCCAAACGAGATCTTGAAATGCGTGTGCCTGACGAAATCCATCATCAGGATGTTGCGTATGATGTAGACGTTGACGCCGAAGATCGTCAGTTCGACGAGGTTCAACGCGACCAGCGACCAGATGCCGAAGCAGATGCCGGGAATGACGCCATCCCAGGCCCGGTTCATCAATTCGTCGAGCGGGTGGACGCGATCCTTGGTGATGCCGACCATCACCTCGGCCGAATGGTGCACCTTGTGCAGTTCCCAGAGCACCGGATAGCGGTGCTGGGCGACGTGATAGAGATAGTACGAAATGTCGTAGGCGAGCAGCATGGTGATGGTGAAGATGGTCACCGTCACTGGCCCTGCCGGGCCCTCCACAAGGGGCGGCTGGATCGCCAGGAGCGTCGAGAGCAGCCAGTTCGTCGCATAGCCGACGGCGCTGACGAAGACGATGCCGGCAGGCAGCATGAGGAATGGCATCAGGGCCTTCCTCGTCACCCAGAACAAAAGGTCAGCCCTAGCCGAGGGATGAGTGATCACCTCGTGCGGGATCGCGAACTCGAAGAATTCTTTCCAGCTCTTTTTCTCGACCGTGCGCCAATAGGCGACGAGAGCGCTGAGCAAAGCGGTCAGCAACAGAAGTCCGGTCGCCAGCAGGCCAGCACCGGAAATCCGATCAAGCACCTTGTAGACGATATCGCTGGCCATTTCCAAGGTTGCCGCCTCTTCATTCCGTTTTGCGGGCTGTCGCAGTCATAACATTTAAGTCCTCAAGCAAATGCGACAAAAATAGGTTAACGATCCATGAGATTTCTGGAACTCGGGACAGTGGTCCGCAAAACGGCGACGCCTGGTGCTTCGGCAACCACGCGCGCCACCGCGTGTAGTTTTCAAAGAATGGTGGGCGTGACAGAAATACTCGCCGTCGTCTCAAGCCCAATGCTGGGCATGGTGGTAGGGATGGGAGACGAAATGCTTCCCGTCGATGCCGGGCTAGTGCCCTTGCCATCGTCGTCCGCTTTCGCCATGAAGGCCGATGACTTCACCTCTGCCAGCCAGCGCACGCCAGCGGCTCGACGACTTGCTCGTCCAGCGCGGGCTGTTTGCCAGCCGCTCGCGTGCCCGCGACGCGGTCGAACGCGGCACGGTGACTGTCGACGGCGTCCTTGCCCGCAAGCCCGGTCAGAGCGTTTCGCCGCAATGTCTCATCGCCATCGATGATCCGGCGCAAGGCTATGTGTCGCGCGCGGCGCTCAAGCTGATCGGCGGGCTCGACCATTTCGGCCTCGATCCCGCCGGCTGTGAGGCACTCGACATCGGAGCCTCGACCGGCGGCTTCACCCAGGTTCTGCTGGAGCGCGGCGCTGCCCACGTCACCGCCATCGATGTCGGGCATGGTCAGGTGCACCCTGATGTCGGGGGAGATCCGCGTGTGACGGTGATCGAAGGTCTGAACGCACGCGATCTCACCGTCGCCGATCTTGGCGGTCGTATTCCGGATTTCATCGTTTCCGATGTCAGCTTCATATCGTTGAAGCTGGCGATGCCGCCGGCGCTTGGCCTTGCGAAAGCTGGCGCCAAGGCCATGTTTCTGGTCAAGCCGCAATTCGAGGCTGGTCGCGAAGCGATCGGCAAGGGTGGTCTGTTGAAAGATCCCTACAATGCCTCCCGTGTCGCCGGCCTGCTGCAGGATTGGCTGGACGCCGTTCCCGGCTGGCGCGCGCTCGGGCTGCATTTGTCGCCGATCGAGGGCGGCGACGGCAATCGCGAATTCCTGCTCGGTGGGATCAAGGATCGATGAGCGCGCGCTTCAGCATCAGGAAACTTGGCGCCCAGGGCGACGGCATCGCCGAGACCGAGACAGGCGATCTGTTCATCCCCTTCACACTGCCCGGCGAAACGGTCACCGCCGCGCGCGAAAGGGATCGCGCCATGCTGATGGCGGTGCTGGAAGCCTCGCCGCTGCGCATCGATCCCGCCTGCCGCCATTTCACCGAATGCGGCGGCTGCGCCCTCCAGCATTTCGAAGCCGAAGCCTATCGCCAGTGGAAACGCGAAAAGGTGGTGCACGCCCTGAAGGGCAAAGGCATCGATTGTGAGATCGGCGAACTGGTCGCCTGCGCGCCGCACACCCGCCGCCGTGTCGTGCTTGCCGCCCGGCGCACCGACACGGGCATGCTGCTCGGCTTCTATCGGCATCTGTCGCCGGAGATCATCTCCATCGAGGAATGCCCGATCTCGCTGCCGGAGATCGTCGCCGCGTTCGATCGCTTGAAGGCACTCGCTGAATTGGTCTGCGCCACCACCAAATCGTTCCGCATGGCGGTCACCGTGACCGGTTCGGGGCTCGATGTCGCGGTCTATGAGTCAGGCAAACTGGGCGAGAACCAACGTCGGGTCGCCTCCAACTTCGTCATGGCCCGGGGATTTGCCCGGCTTTCGATCGACGACGAGATCGTCATCGAACCCAAAAAGCCGGTGGTTAAGTTCGGCGGCGTGGCCGTCGCCATTCCACCGGGCGCCTTCCTGCAGGCGACCGAGGCCGCCGAACAGGCGATGGCCGATATCGTCGGCGGACATCTGAAGCGTGCCAAGAAGGTAGCGGATCTTTTCGCCGGTTGCGGCAGCTTTGCCTTGCGGCTAGCGACCAAATCGGAAGTCCATGCGGTGGAAGGTGATGCGGCGTCCCTTTCGGCACTCGACCGAGGATCGCGCTTCGCGACCGGGCTGAAGCGGGTGACGGGCGAACGCCGCGACCTGTTCCGCCGACCGCTGACATTCAAGGAATTGAATGCCTTCGACGGCTTGGTGTTCGACCCCCCACGGGCGGGCGCCGAGGACCAGTCGAAGCAGATCGCCCGTTCGGATGTTCCCTACGTTGCCGCGGTGTCCTGCAATCCGGTGACGCTCGCCAGGGATTTGCGCATCCTCATCGACGGCGGCTACACCTTGAAAAGCGTGACGCCGATCGACCAGTTTCTGTGGTCGCCACATGTCGAGGCGGTGGCGCTGCTGGAGAAGCCGAAACGGCGACGGTAGATCATTCGCTGGTTTGGCGACGCCGTGCTTCCGCGAGCACGCCCGTTTCCATTTCTCTCAGTGTTTTCGACTTGCCTCTGTTGGGCAGCGACCCGAACACATCCTCCGGTCGCGTTGGGGGAAAGACCGGAGCAGGCCGTGTGACCTGATCGTCGGTTGAATTGGAGGCAACGGACTTTTCTCCAGTGGCCATCGCATCAGACCCTGGTGCCGCCGACCGTCATCTGATTCATGCGCAGATGTGGCTGGCCGACGCCGACCGGCACGCCCTGTCCGGCCTTGCCGCACATGCCGATGCCGGTGTCGAGCTTCATGTCGTTGCCGATCATCGAAACGCGGTGCATGGCATCCGGGCCGTTGCCGATCAGCATGGCGCCCTTGATCGGCTGCGTTACCTTGCCGTTCTCGATCATGTAGGCCTCGGTGCAACCGAACACGAATTTTCCCGACGTGATGTCGACCTGGCCGCCGCCGAAGGAGACGGCATAGATGCCGTTCTTGACCGAAGCGATGATTTCGTCCGGCTCCATGTCGCCCGCCGTCATATAGGTGTTGGTCATGCGTGGCATCGGCTGGTGGGCATAGCCTTCGCGCCGGCCGTTGCCGGTTGCCTTCATGCCCATCAGCCGGGCGTTTTGGCGATCCTGCATATAGCCGACCAGCTTGCCGTCCTCGATCAGCACGTTGCGGGCCGAAGGCGTGCCTTCGTCATCGACCGTCAGCGAACCGCGCCGCTCGGGCATGGTGCCGTCGTCAACGACGGTGACACCTTTGGCGGCGACCTGCTGGCCCAGCAGGCCGGCGAAGGCTGAAGTCTTCTTGCGGTTGAAGTCGCCCTCCAGCCCATGGCCGACGGCCTCGTGCAGCATGACGCCCGGCCAGCCGCTGGACAACACGATGTCGAAGGTGCCGGCCGGCGCTGGTATCGCCTCGAGATTGACCAGGGCTTGCCTGAGCGCCTCCTTGGCGGCGTGCTTCCAGCTGTCCTCGACCAGGAATTCGCCAAAGGCCTTGCGACCGCCCATGCCGTAGGAGCCGCTCTCCTGGCGGTCGCCATTGCCGACCACGACAGAGACGTTGATGCGGACCAGCGGCCTGATATCGCGCACCACATGGCCGTCGGCGCGCACGATCTCGACATGCTGCCAGGAGGCGGCAAGCGAGGCCGAAACCTGGCGCACGCGCGGATCCTCGGCGCGCAGCCAGGCGTCGATTTCCTGCAGCAGTTTGGCCTTAGCCTCGAAGGTGGGCGAGGGGATCGGGTTCTCGTCGCCATAGAGATGGCGGTTGGTGCGGGCGGGTGCGGCGGCAAGCGTGCCGGAATAACCACTCTTGACGGTTGAAACGGCGTCGGCCGCGCGCAGCAGCGAGGCCTCGGAAAGATCGCTGGAATGCGCGTAACCGCTGGCTTCGCCGGCGACGGCACGCAGGCCAAACCCCTGGTCGGTGTTGAAGTTGGCGGTCTTCAGCCGGCCATTGTCGAACATCAGCGCTTCGCTTTCGCTGTATTCGAGAAACAGTTCGCCGTCGTCGGCACCATTGATGGTCTCGGCGACGATCTGCTTGATGCGATCGTCTGAAATGTCGAATTGGCCGATCAGGCTGTTCATGGCGCGTCCGTTCACAGGAGGAATGGGTCTTTGCCACGATGTAGGCGCGAAGGCGCGTCGAGACAATCGTCCCGTCGCATTGCGAAGACAAATGCGTTCCGCCGACAGCTTCTCGACGTCACTTCTGGTTGATGAAGTCCTTGATGTCGCTAGCCATTGAATCCCAGTTGCAGAGCTGGGTTTCCAGCGAGTGCTAAGCTGTCAGGGCAGGGCGGCGAAACCGTCGGCGAAGCCCTTGAGATCGACGGGGATGCCGATGCCTTCTTCCGGGGTCTGGAAGACGATGAAGGTGGCCGACGTGCCGGTCTTTAGCGTGTCGAGCAGCGGCTTTTCGAGAATGACCTCGGCATAGCAGCCGTCCTGGAAGCAGCGCACGAAATAGGCGCGGCCGATATCCTTGCCGTCGACATTGAGGCCGAGCCCGTTGGGCAAAAGCACGCCGAGCGGCGCCAGCACGCGCAGGATCTCCGCCTTGTTGTCGGCGGTGCGCAGCACGACGACCGACAGCCCCATCTCCGGACGATCCTCGGCGACGACGTTCTGCATCATCACGCATTGTTCCGACGTGGCGCCAGCTGGCGTGTCGCAAATGATCGACCATGCACCGTGCGTCGAGCGGACGGTGCCGCTCGGCTGCGCGGCAGTGGCCGTGCCGGGCAGGCCCGTCGTGGACAAGGCGGCGAGAAAGATGACCTTCGCCAAGGTTCTCGAAAGCCAAGAGTTCATGACGGCTCCATTGCGAATCACGGCACTTTAAGCCGCGCCAAAGCCAAGTAAAGGATGAGACCGCAACCGGTCTGCCCTGAAAAGGCCAATCCGGCGCTTTTCCCTGCCAAATTCGCCCGAATTGCGACGCCCGGTACGAGCGGCCCGCAGGAATGCAACCGTTGGCCCAACATAGGCGATTCGGGGCCGCCGCCGTTGCCTTCAAAGGCGCATCCGGGCTTGCGCGCAAAAATGCCGCACGGTTTTGCCCGCTCCTTTCTTGCGGAGGGAAAAAGAGTATGGTTTGAACCAACTTGAGACAGTCGGGATTCCCGTCCCGGCGTTGTTCGTTATTCTCGTGGCTACAGCTGCGAGGAACTGGGAGACGATGAGGGCGATGAGAAATTTCCTGGCAAACGCCAAGTTTCCAGCAAGTGACAAGCTTCTAAGTGCTTGTGCCGCTATCACGTTTTTCGCCGGCACATCCGCCCATGCCGACCAGCCAAAAAACTGGGAGACAACCTTCCAGGCGCCGGCGACGGACATGATGCGGCAGATCGAGTGGTTCGGAAATTACACGATGTGGTTCATCGTCCCGATTACCATCCTGGTGCTGCTTCTCCTCGCCTATTGCATCGTGAGATTCCGCGCGAGTGCGAACCCGGTCCCGTCCAAGACCAGCCACAACACGCTGATCGAGGTGATCTGGACTGTCGGCCCGGTCGTCGTTCTGCTCTGCCTCGCCATTCCCTCGTTCCAGCTGCTGACCGCGCAATATACGCCGCCGGAAGAAGCAAAGCTGACCGTCAAGGCGACCGGCAACCAGTGGAACTGGGACTACGAGTACCAGACCGAGAACACGCTCTCCTTCAACTCCGCGATCCTCCAGGACACCGACCGCACCGCCGCCGGCAAGGAGGACCGCAACGAATATCCGCGCCTGCTGGCCGTCGACAACGAGATGGTGGTGCCGGTCAACACCATGACCCGCGTGCTTGTCACCGCGACCGACGTCATCCACTCCTTTGCCATGCCGTCGTTCGGCATCAAGATCGACGCCATTCCGGGCCGCACCAACGAGACCTGGTTCAAGGCGGAGAAGGAAGGCCTCTATTACGGCCAATGCTCGCAGCTCTGCGGCAAGGACCATGCGTTCATGCCGATTGCAATCCGCGTCGTCTCGGATGAGCAGTTCAAGACCTGGCTGGCGGCAGCCAAGACGGATCTGCCCGGCGCCAACAAGACGCTGATGGCCGAGGTCGACGGCCAAAACAAGGTAGCAGCCGCCGGCAACTGATGCCGCGGCCAGAAAAGATCAGGGAACGGAGCGGAACATGGCAGACGCTGCAGCTCACGACGGGCACGATCACAAGCCTTATCACGGCTGGGTGCGCTGGGTTTATTCGACCAACCACAAGGACATCGGTACGCTCTACCTGATCTTCGCGATCATGGCCGGCATCATCGGCGGTGCCTTGTCTGTCGCCATCCGCATGGAGTTGCAGGAGCCGGGCATTCAGATATTCAGCGGTCTGGCGCAGATGGTCTACGGCATGAACGGTGACGCCGCGATCGACGGCGGCAAGAGCATGTACAATGCATTCGCCACCGCGCACGCGCTGATCATGATCTTCTTCATGGTCATGCCGGCGCTGATCGGCGGTTTTGCCAACTGGATGGTGCCGATCATGATCGGCGCGCCCGACATGGCGTTCCCGCGCATGAACAACATCTCCTTCTGGCTGCTGCCGCCAGCTTTCATCCTGCTGCTCACCTCGATGTTCGTGCCGAGTGCGCCGGGTGCCTTCGGCGTCGGTGGCGGCTGGACGCTTTATCCGCCGCTGTCGACCTCGGGTCAGCCCGGACCCGCCATGGATCTGGCGATCCTGTCGATCCACATCGCCGGTGCGTCGTCGATCCTTGGCGCCATCAACTTCATCACCACCATCTTCAACATGCGCGCGCCTGGCATGACGCTGCACAAGATGCCGCTGTTTGCCTGGTCGGTGCTGATCACCGCCTTCCTGCTGCTGCTCTCGTTGCCGGTTCTGGCCGGCGGCATCACCATGCTGCTCACCGACCGCAATTTCGGCACGACCTTCTTTGCTCCCGATGGCGGCGGCGATCCGATCCTGTTCCAGCACCTTTTCTGGTTCTTCGGTCACCCGGAAGTCTACATCCTGATCCTGCCGGGCTTCGGCATCATCAGCCACGTCATATCGACTTTTTCGAAGAAGCCGGTGTTCGGTTATCTCGGCATGGCCTACGCCATGGTGGCGATCGGCGCCGTCGGCTTCATCGTCTGGGCGCACCACATGTACACGACCGGCCTGTCGCTCGACACGCAGCGCTATTTCGTCTTCGCCACCATGGTCATCGCGGTGCCGACAGGCGTGAAGATCTTCTCCTGGATCGCGACGATGTGGGGCGGGTCGATCTCGTTCAAGACGCCGATGCTGTGGGCGCTGGGCTTCATCTTCCTGTTCACCATCGGTGGCGTTACCGGCGTCCAGCTGGCCAATGCCGGCCTCGACCGCTCGCTGCATGACACCTATTTCGTCATTGCCCACTTCCACTATGTGCTGTCGCTGGGCGCGGTGTTCGCCATCTTCGCCGGCTGGTACTACTGGTTCCCGAAAATGACCGGCTACATGTACTCGCCGGTCATCGCCAACACCCACTTCTGGGTCACCTTCGTCGGCGTCAACCTGATCTTCTTCCCGCAGCATTTCCTCGGCCTCGCCGGCATGCCGCGCCGCACCATCGACTATCCGGACGCGTTTGCCGGCTGGAACTACGTGTCGTCCATCGGCTCCTATATCTCGGCCGTCGGCGTCCTGATCTTCCTCTATTGCGTGTTCGAGGCTTTCCAGAAGAAGCGGATCGCCGGTGCCAACCCGTGGGGCGAGGGTGCAACGACTCTCGAATGGCAACTGCCTTCGCCGCCGCCTTTCCACCAGTGGGAACAACTGCCGAAGATCAAGTAAGGCGGCTGCCCGCTCGAATACGAAACCGCCGGTCCGCCGGCGGTTTTGGCCAACGGAATAATGGACTTAAGTACGCATGGCCCTTGTCGACGACCCATTGATTGACGAAGCGGGCTTTCGCATGTCGGAAGCAACAGCGGGCGATTTCTTCGCCCTGCTGAAGCCGCGTGTCATGTCGCTGGTGGTGTTTACCGCCTTTGTCGGCATGGTCGCGGCACCCGTGACCATCAATCCGCTGCTGGCCGTGATCGCCATCCTGGCTATTGCCATTGGTGCTGGCGCCTCGGGCGCGCTCAACATGTGGTACGACGCCGACATCGACGCGGTGATGACCAGGACCGCCAGCCGTCCGGTGCCGTCCGGTCGCATCCAGCCGCACGAGGCGCTGAGCTTCGGTCTGGTGCTGTCGGTGCTGTCGGTGATGACGCTCGGCGTGCTGGTCAACTGGCTGGCGGCAACGCTGCTGGCCTTCACCATTTTCTTCTATGCCGTCGTCTACACGATGTGGCTGAAGCGCTGGACGCCGCAGAACATCGTCATCGGCGGTGCCGCGGGCGCCATTCCGCCGGTGATCGGCTGGGCCGCGGCGACCGGGACGGTCAGTCTTGAAAGCATTGTCTTGTTCCTGATCATTTTCCTGTGGACGCCGCCGCACTTCTGGGCTCTGGCGCTGTTCAAGTCCGAGGACTACGCCAAGGCCGGTATCCCGATGATGCCGAACGTCGCCGGACACGCTTCGACCCGTCGCCAGATCTTCGCTTACGCGTTGGTTCTGGCCCCCGTCGGTGTGCTGCCCTGGCTGCTTGGCTACACCACGCCGGTCTATGGCGTGGCCGCCGCGCTGCTCGGGGTCGGCTTTGTCTGGTATGCCTGGAAAGTGCTTGGCATGGCCGATGACGACCGAGTCATGAAACCGGCCAAGGCTCTGTTCGCCTATTCGCTGCTATATCTCTTCGCCATCTTCGCTGCCTATCTGGCCGACAGCGTCGTCGAGCGCGCGCTTGCCATGAGCGGAGCATGACCATGATCGAAGAAAAGCTCGAACTGGTCACGCTGACCGAGCGGCAGAGGAAGGCCAGACGCAACCGTTCGGTCGCCATCGGCGTGGCGTTGGCTGTGCTGGTCGTCATTTTCTATATCGCGACGATCGTGAAGTTCGGCCACAATCTGTCAGGCACGATGTGATGAGCGTCGAGACGTCCAAAAGGCCTGCCGGGAAGAACGGCAACGTCGTTGTCGCAGCCGTCTGCCTTGCCTTCTTCACCGGCATGATCGGCATGGCCTATGCCGCGGTGCCGCTCTACAAGATGTTCTGCCAGGCGACAGGCTATGGCGGCACGACGCAACGTGCCGAGAAGCAGTATGCCGGCCGTGTGCTCGACCGGGAGATCACAGTCCGCTTCGATGCCAACATCGCCGGCGTGCCTTGGGAGTTTCAGCCGGTCCAGCGCTCTATGACCATGAAGATCGGCGAGACGGTGCAAGCGCACTACAAGGCGACCAACAAGTTCGATCGCCCCGTGACCGGCCGCGCCACCTTCAATGTGCAACCGGAACTGGCAGGGCCCTACTTCAACAAGGTCGAGTGCTTCTGCTTCACCGACACGACGCTGAAGTCCGGCGAGACCCTGGACATGCCGGTCCTGTTCTACGTGGACCCCGATATCGTCAACGTGCCGGAACTGAAGGACGTGAGGACGATCACCCTGTCCTATACGATGTTCCCGGTCGAGAAGACCAAGCCGGTCGCCTCCTCGGAGCCGGCCAAGGGCAATAGCAAGACAATTTCGAATACCGAAGCAAATCTCGGGGGTTGATATGGCAGACGCGCACGCAAAACCACAGCATGACTATCATCTCGTCGATCCGAGCCCGTGGCCTTTCCTGGGATCGGTAGGAGCGCTCGTAACCGCTTTTGGCGGCGTCTGCCTGATGGAGTACCTGAAGGGCGGCAGCTTCCCGATCTTCGGCTTCAACATCGCCAATCCGTGGCTGTTCTTCATCGGCATCGTGATCGTCCTCTACACCATGTTCGCCTGGTGGTCGGACACGATCAAGGAAGCGCATGAGGGCCATCACACGCGCGTCGTGTCGCTCCATCTGCGCTACGGCATGATCATGTTCATCGCCTCGGAGGTGATGTTCTTCGTTGCCTGGTTCTGGGCCTATTTCGACGCCAGCCTTTTCGCCGGCGAAGCCCAGCAATATGCCCGCACCGCGTTTACCGGCGGCGTCTGGCCGCCGAAGGGCATGGAGGTTCTCGATCCCTTCCATTTGCCGCTCTACAACACCGTCATCCTGCTCCTGTCGGGTACCACCGTTACCTGGGCGCACCATTCGCTCATCCATGGCGACCGCAAGGGACTGATCAACGGGCTGGTGCTGACCGTCGGCCTCGGCATGCTGTTCACCATGGTGCAGGCTTATGAGTACATGCACGCTCCGTTCGCCTTCAAGGATTCTATCTATGGCGCCACCTTCTTCATGGCGACCGGCTTCCATGGTTTCCATGTCATCATCGGCACCATCTTCCTGGCTGTCTGCCTGATCCGGGCGATGAAGGGTGATTTCACCCCAAAGCAGCATTTCGGCTTCGAGGCGGCCGCCTGGTACTGGCACTTCGTCGACGTGGTCTGGCTGTTCCTGTTCGCATCGATCTACGTCTGGGGATCGGTCGGCGCGGTGGTCGAAGCCCACTGATCTAGCTTTTAGGATTTCGATTTGGGGAGGGGCGGCCGCGGCGACGTGGCCGCCTTCTTCTTTCCGGCGCAATGATCGCCGATCGATGGACGATGCGGCCGACAATTCCCTGCCATCTGCGCATTCATGCTCACGATGTTGCCGAGCTGCTTCAATTGGTCGACTGGACCGACGGCCGCATTGCGGTTACGGACTCCGACATGGACGAAATCTGGGCAATGGTGGCCGATGGCACACCGATCGAGATCGAGCGGTAAGCAATGAGCGACGACGCTTCAATGGGTGAAGATAGGGCGATCTGGCCGCCGGTTGACCCGATTTCGGCCGGCCTGCACGGCCGCTGCCCGCGCTGCGGCGAGGGGCGGCTGTTTTCCGGTTTCCTGACCGTCGGCAAGCGCTGCGTCAATTGCGGCCTCGACTATTCCTACGCCGATGCCGGCGATGGACCGGCGGTTTTCGTCATCCTGATCATCGGCTTCCTCATTGTTGGTCTGGCGCTCTGGGTTGAAGTCACGCTGAGCCCGCCGCTCTGGCTGCATCTGCTGGTCTGGATCCCGCTGGCTGTCGTGTTGTGCCTGACGGCGCTGCGGCTGATCAAGGGCGTCCTGCTTACCCTGCAATACCGCAACAAGGCGGCCGAGGGGCGGCTGGACCGCGGCGAATGAGCGAGGCGTCCATCAAAGCCGGTGGCCGCTCGCGGCCACGGACGGCATTGCTGTTCGGCCTTGGTCTGGCGCTGTTCCTGATCCTGCTGGCGCTCGGCACTTGGCAGGTCCAGCGCCTGTACTGGAAGGAAGGTCTTCTCCAGACCATCGACCAGCGCACCCATTCAGCGCCACGGCCGCTAGCCGAAATCGAGAAAGAATTCGCCGCCACCGGCGACGTCGACTACACGCCGGTCACCGTCACCGGCACGTTCCTGCATCAAGGCGAACGGCATTTCTACGCGACCTGGGAAGGCGAAGCCGGCTTCAACGTCTATACGCCGCTTGGCCTCGACGATGGCCGCTTCGTCCTGGTCAATCGCGGTTTCGTACCGTACGAGCTGAAGGATGCCGCCAAGCGCGCCAAGGGACAGGTGACGGGCAGGGTGACGATCACGGGGCTTGCCCGCAATCCGCTGCCGGCAAAGCCGTCGATGATGCTTCCCGACAATGATGTGGCGAAGAACATCTTCTACTGGAAGGACCGCGACGCGATGGCGGCGAGCGCCGGGCTGCCGGCGGGCGCCGCGCCGGTGCCGATCTTCATCGATGCCGACAAGACGCCAAATCCAGGCGGATTGCCGGTTGGCGGCGTCACCATCATCGATCTGCCGAACAGCCATCTGCAATATGCGATGACCTGGTATGGCCTTGCCGCGGCACTCGCCGCCGTGCTCATCCTGCGGCTTCGCCGTTCCGCGAAAGAGGAATGAACGCGCCCGACGCCCCCTCTCTCTACCGATGCCCTTGACAGGGCGGGGGTAGGCACCTCATTTCGGCTCTGATCAACCGGCCTGGATTCATGCTTCAAGCAACGACCAAACCACCCCTGACGATCCGGCTTTGCCAGCCGCGCGGTTTTTGCGCCGGTGTCGACCGTGCCATCCAGATCGTCGTGCTGGCGCTGAAGAAATATGGCGCGCCGGTCTATGTCCGTCACGAGATCGTGCACAACCGTTACGTCGTCGAGGGACTGCAAAGCCTTGGCGCCGTCTTCATCGAGGAGCTCTCCGAGATCCCGGCCGAACACCGGCAGTCGCCAGTCGTGTTCTCGGCGCATGGCGTGCCGAAGTCGGTGCCGGCGGATGCCCAGGCGCGCAACCTTTTCTATCTCGATGCCACCTGCCCGCTGGTGTCGAAGGTCCACAAGCAGGCAATGCGCCATCAGCGGCTTGGCAGGCATGTGCTCTTGATCGGTCATGCCGGACATCCCGAGGTGATCGGCACCATGGGCCAGCTGCCGGACGGCGCGGTGACGCTGATCGAGACCGAAGCCGATGCGGCAAAGCTCGCGCCCGCCGACCCGCGGGCGCTCGGCTTTGTTACCCAGACCACGCTGTCGGTCGAGGACACCGCCGGCATCATCCGCGCGCTGCAGGATCGCTTTCCAGCCCTGCAGGCGCCGGCGGCGGAATCGATCTGCTACGCCACCACCAATCGCCAGGAGGCGGTGAAGGAGACCGCGGCCGGCGCCGATCTCTATTTGATCGTCGGCGCGCCCAATTCCTCCAATTCGCGGCGCCTTGTCGAAGTCGCGGAACGTGCCGGTGCCTCGATGTCGCTTCTCGTGCAGCGCGCCGCCGAGATTCCGTGGAATGACATCGCCAACATTTCGACGCTTGGCCTGTCGGCCGGCGCGTCGGCGCCCGAAATCATCGTCGACGAGATCATCGATGCGTTCCGGCAACGCTTCGATGTGACGATCGACCTGGCCATCACGGCCACGGAAACGGAGGATTTTCCGGTCATGCGGGTACTGCGCGATGTCGAACTGACGCGGGCCGACATGGCCTTCGTCAATGGAGCCGCGTAGGGCACATGGCGGTCTACACCGACGTTGCGGAAGGCGAACTTGGCGCGTTCCTGAAGCACTATCCGGTCGGCGAGCTCCTGTCCTACAAGGGCATCGCCGAAGGCACCGAGAACTCGAACTTCCTGCTGCACACCTCTAGTGGCTCCTACATCCTGACGCTTTATGAAAAGCGCGTCGAGAAGGCGGATCTGCCGTTTTTCCTCGGGCTGATGAGCCATCTCGCCAACAAAGGCGTGTCCTGCCCGCTGCCGGTGACCGCGGATGACGGCAGCGTCATCGGCACGCTCGCGGGCCGGCCGGCGGTCATCATCACCTTCCTCGAAGGGCTTTCGCTGCGGCGGCCGACAGCAACGCATTGCGCCGAGGTCGGCAAGGCGCTGGCGCAATTGCATCTGGCTGGTGCCGATTTTTCGATGACGCGTCCGAATGCGCTGGCCATAGACGGCTGGCGCAAGCTCTGGAATGCGGCGCGCGATCGCGCCGACGAGGTCGAGCCGGGCCTAGCGGCCGAGGTCGATGCCGACTTCGCCGATTTCGAGCGGAACTGGCCGAAAGACCTGCCGCAAGGCATCATCCATGCCGATCTTTTCCCGGACAACGTCTTCTTCCTCGGCGAAAAGCTGTCCGGCCTGATCGATTTCTATTTCGCCTGCGACGACCTTTATGCCTACGATGTCGCCACCTGCCTCAATGCCTGGTGCTTCGAGAAGGATTTTTCCTTCAACCTCACCAAGGGCAAGGCGTTGCTTGCCGGCTATCAGAGCGTGCGTCCCCTAAGCGACCAGGAGAAGGCGGCGCTGCCGATGCTGGCGCGCGGTTCGGCGCTGCGTTTCATGCTGACCCGGCTGTACGACTGGCTGACTGTTCCGAATGGCGGGCTGGTGATGAAACGCGATCCGACCGAGTATATCCGCAGGATGCGTTTTCACCGGGCCATCAGATCTCCTTCGGAATATGGATTGGCCGAATATGGGGTGTCATGATCAAACAGGTTGAGATTTTCACCGACGGCGCCTGTTCGGGCAATCCCGGCCCCGGCGGCTGGGGCGCGATCCTGCGCTTCAACGGCACCACCAGGGAGCTTTCCGGCGGCGAGGCCGAGACGACCAACAACCGCATGGAACTTCTCGCCGCCATCTCGGCGCTGAACGCGCTGAAGGAACCTTGCTCGGTCGAGCTTCACACCGACAGCAAATATGTCATGGACGGCATTTCCAAGTGGATCCACGGCTGGAAGAGGAACGGCTGGAAGACCGCCGACAAGAAGCCTGTGAAGAACGGTGAACTCTGGCAGGCGCTCGACGAGGCCAACAGGCGCCACAAGGTCACCTGGAACTGGGTCAGGGGCCACGCCGGCCATACCGAAAACGAGCGCGCCGACGAACTCGCGCGCGAGGGCATGGCACCGTTCAAGAAAGGCTCGCTCAAGCCTGCGGCAGCGCCAAAGCCAGCCGCGCAGGCAACACAGCCTGCGGTCGCAAAGGTGCGGCGTTCGACCCAGAGCTATTGATTCCGGGAGCCGGACGGCAGTTTTACCGTTTCCGTGAAACGGTGAACTGCTCTAGAGCGGGATGATTTTAGGTTCGGTCATAGCCGGCCTCGAGGAAGTAATTTCGGCATTCGTTTGAAGTGACAATTTCGAGGGT
>NZ_JAMYKV010000025.1:0-95527 GCF_040317535.1 Mesorhizobium sp. M1409 | reverse complement strand
GTCAATCCGAGCCGACCAAGAGACCGATCCTCCCTCAATCAGATGGCCTTCATATATGAATAGATTTCCCCGGACAGCCCTGCCCCTTGCGGGGGAGATGCCCGGCAGGGCAGAGGGGGGTGCCTCGTGACGCCCTCTGCTATCCTGGAATCGGCTCTCTACGTCGCCGACCTTGCCGCCGCCGAAACCTTCTACACCGGCGTCCTCGGCCTCTCCGTGCTCGGCAAGGTCGACGGCAGGCACCTGTTCTTCCGCTGCGGATCCGGCGTGCTGCTCATCTTCAACGCCGAGGCAACCAAAATCCCGCCGGCGCCCGACGCGAGGCTGCCGGTGCCGCCGCACGGCACGGTCGGCGAAGGCCATCTCTGCTTTGCGGCGACCGCCGACGAAATCGTGCGCTGGAAAGCGCGTCTCGAGGCAAAGAAGATCGCCATTGAAAGCGAATTTGAGTGGCCGCAGGGCGGTCGTTCGATCTATATACGCGACCCCTCGGGCAATTCGATCGAATTCGCCGAGCCACGAATCTGGGGCCTTTGATGCATTCTCTCGATGGAAAGAAGATCGTCGTCGCCAGCCACAATGAAGGCAAGCTGCGCGAATTCGCCGATTTGATGGGGCCGTTCGGCTTCGAAGCGAAGTCGGCCAAGGAGTATGGCCTGACGGAGCCTGACGAAACCGGCACCACCTTCGAGGAAAACGCCTACATCAAGGCGCTGGCCGCCGCCAAGGCGACCGGCCTGCCGGCGCTGTCGGACGATTCCGGCCTGTGCGTCGACGCGCTCGACGGCGCGCCCGGCGTCTACACCGCCAATTGGGCCGAGACCCCTGACGGCTCGCGCGATTTCGGCATGGCCATGCAACGCACCGAAGTGGCGCTGCAGGAAGTCGGCGCCGCCTCGGCCGAACGACGCAAGGGCCGCTTTGTCGCCGTCATCTGCCTGGCGTTCCCCGACGGCGAGGCCGAATATTATCGCGGCGAGGCCGAAGGCACGCTGGTCTGGCCGCCGCGCGGCGACCTCGGCTTCGGCTACGATCCGGTGTTTTTGCCCGATGGCTTCGAAAAAACCTTCGGCGAGATGAGCGCCGAGGAAAAACATGGCTGGAAGCCCGGCCAGCCGACGGCGCTGTCGCACCGCGCCCGCGCTTTCCAGAAATTCGCCAAGGCCAGATTGGGCTCGACATGAGCATGCTGCTCGACCGGGCGCCCGGCTTCGGCGTCTATGTTCATTGGCCGTTCTGCGCGGCCAAATGCCCCTATTGCGATTTCAACAGCCATGTCCGCCACCAGCCGGTCGACCAGGATCGTTTTGCCAGCGCCTTCGAGGCCGAGCTGGCGACGATGCGCGAACGAACCGGGCCGCGCGTGGTGACCAGTATTTTTCTCGGCGGCGGCACGCCGTCGCTGATGAAGCCGGAAACGGTGGCCAGGGTTCTGGACGCCGTGGCTAGGAACTGGACCGTTCCCGACGGCATCGAGGTGACGCTGGAGGCCAATCCGTCCTCGGTCGAGGCCGAACGTTTTCGCGGCTACCGGGCGGCCGGCGTCAACCGCGTTTCGCTCGGGGTGCAGGCGCTGAACGACAAGGATTTGCGCTTCCTCGGCCGGCTGCACAATGTCGAGGAAGCCCTTCATGCCATCGGCCTGGCGCGCGAGATCTTTCCGCGGCTGTCCTTCGATCTGATCTATGCCCGGCCCGGCCAGACGCCGGAAGCTTGGGCATCGGAACTCGAACAGGCGATCGGCCATGCCGCCGACCATTTGTCGCTCTACCAACTGACCATCGAGGAAGGCACGCCGTTTCACGCGCTGCATGCGGCGAAGAAATTCATCATCCCCGACAACGACCACGCCGCCGACCTTTATGCGCTGACGCAGGACATCACATCGGCGCACGGCCTGCCGGCCTACGAGATTTCCAACCACGCCAGGCCGGGCGCCGAAAGCCGGCACAACCTGACCTACTGGCGCTATGGCGAATATGTCGGCGTCGGCCCCGGCGCGCATGGTCGCTTCGTCGAGAACGGCCGCCGCACGGTGACGATCGCCGAACGGATGCCGGAAACCTGGGCCAATCTGGTCGAAGCCAAGGGCCATGGCGTCACCGGCGGCGAGATCCTGACGCGTTCGGAAGAGGCCGACGAGTTCCTGCTGATGGGCCTGCGGCTGGCCGAGGGCATCGACCTCTCCCGCTACGAAGCGTTCTCCGGACGCGGCCTGTCGAGCGCGCGGCTATCGATGCTGCAGGGCGAGGGGCTGGTGGCGCCGATCGGCAATGCGCGGCTGCGCGCCACGCCGGCCGGCATGATTGTGCTCGACGCCGTGGTGGCGGACCTGGCGCGATAGATCATCTGCCGTTAACGCAAGTTTCCTTCAACGAGAATCTCCAGTATCGTTCCGCATTGGGGGGTGTGGAATGACAAGGGACGAATGGCGACTAAAATCTAGGATATTTGCGCGAACTGCGCGAGTGCTTCTAAACAGCAGTGAACACGACGCGGCATACTGCATGTCAGGAATTGCCGTTGAATGCGCCCTGAAAGCGAAAATTGCTTCCGCATTTCGGGCCAACGATCTGCCTGATAAAAACTTTGTGAACCAGATCTATAACAACGGCCACAAGTTGGGTGAGTTGGTGAAATTGGGGCAATTGGCCGCCGCTTTGGCAGCAGAGGAGCAAGCAAGTGCCGCTTTTCGAGCTTACTGGAACACAGTGAAGGCTTGGGATGTCGATTCGCGATATAAGTTTTGGACTTCAGCAGAAGCGACTAACATGGTCACGGCGGTGACCCGTGGCAAAACAGGTGTGTTGGCATGGATAAGACGACACTGGTAGAATCCGACATTGAAGCCGGGTTGACGGCGGTCAAAGCGCTGGAGGCTGCGGGACTGCCCATAGCAGCGGCTATGTGGCTACGGCTTCACGACTCCTCGAAATGGGAACTCTATATCGCGTCGCCCGACGTAGAAACGCACGGGCCGACGACCGTAAACAGATTTATCGACCGTATCCTGCTAGCAATTAACTCACCTATTTCTCTTGACGAAGTGACGGTGGCTAATACCACGAACCACTTCATAAATAAGGCATCTTTGTTGTCAATTCTTACTGGCGGGAGATCGAATTCTTTTACCGTGGCGAGTAATCTAATGCGATTCGCAAATAGCACATTTGACGGTGTTGAGGTGGATGAAGGAGTAATTTACAAGATTGCTCCGGGCGTTAAGGCCTCAAGGGAGGCACCTAAGCCGGACGGAACGGCATTGAAGAAAGCTAGGGCTCTCGCTGCCTAATGAACCTGACCGTTTCCTCCTGGCAATTCTGGGCTCTGCTGTCGGCTGCGTTCGCAGCGCTCACGGCGATCTTCGCCAAGGTCGGCATCGAAAACATCAATTCCGATTTCGCCACCTTCATCCGCACGGTCATCATCATGGTCGTGCTCGGTGCGATCCTGCTGGCCAGCGGCCAATTCCAGTCGCCGGCTACGATCTCGGGAAAGACTTGGGCTTTCCTCGGCCTGTCCGGCCTAGCGACCGGCGCCTCCTGGCTTTGCTACTTCCGTGCCCTGAAGATCGGCAATGCGGCGCAGGTGGCGCCGATCGACAAGCTAAGCGTCGTGCTTGTGGCGGTGTTTGGCGCGGCCTTTCTCGGCGAGCGACTCTCCGGCGCGAACTGGCTTGGCGTCGCCCTTATCGCGGCGGGCGCGGTGCTGGTCGCCTATCCGGGGATAGCGGCTCGCCGTTGCGGGCGTTTTTCGTTTCAAGACGGGTGATGAAAATGTCGAAGCGATTGGGCATCGTCTGGTCAGTGCTCCGTCGTGCTGTCGGGCTTGGTGTCGGAAAGCCTGACGTTCGTGGGCAAGCGGGCCTGCTTGGCTAGGCTGGCGTCGGTCTTGGCGGGCAGGCGCTTGTCCTTGCGTACGGCCACGCGGTCGCGGTCGGCATGATAGGGTTCGAAAGCGTCCTGCGTCTTCAGGCTATCCATCCTGTCCTCCTCGGGAATCAGAGGGTAAATCTGCCGTAGCCGGTTTCGTTCCCTACTGTGGCAAAGGAATGGCGAGTTCCTTTCATCGACGTCAGCTTTTGCAAGCCGGCGCCGGCCGTGCCAAACAGGGCTGAATGGAGAAGGCATCAGTGACCGGCGAGACGGGCAAGCGCAGCTATGTGGTCGGTCAGACCGAGATCGCGGCGCGGCCGCTCGAGCCGGCGCTCTATCTGGTGGCAACACCGATCGGCAATCTCGCCGACATCACGCTGCGCGCGCTGGAGACGCTGGCCGCCGCCGACATCGTCGCCTGCGAGGACACGCGGGTGTCGCGCGTGCTGCTCGACCGCTACGCCATTCGCCGCCGCACCACGGCCTATCACGAACACAATGCCGGCGAGGCCGGGCCGAAGCTGATCGCGGCGCTCCAGGCAGGACAGAGCGTGGCGCTGATTTCCGACGCGGGCACGCCGCTGGTGTCCGATCCGGGCTACCGGCTGGTCGGCGAGGCGCTCGACCACGGCATTCGCGTCGTGCCCATCCCCGGCCCATCGGCGCCGCTCGCGGCGTTGACGGCATCCGGCCTGCCGTCGGACGCCTTCCTGTTCGCCGGTTTTTTGCCGGTCAAATCAGGGCAGCGGCTGACGCGGCTGGGGGCACTGAAGGCAGTGCCGGCGACGCTGATCTTCTTCGAATCGCCGCGCCGGCTGGCAGAATCCCTCGGCGCCATGGTCGAAGCGCTCGGCGGCGAGCGCAAGGCCGCGATCGGCCGTGAATTGACCAAGACCTTCGAGGAGATGCGCACCGGCACCCTGCAGGCGCTGGCCGACCACTATGCGGCGGCCGATACGCCCAAGGGCGAGATCGTCGTCTGCGTCGGTCCGGCCGAGGCCAAGGCCGACGAACCGGCCGATATCGACCGGCTGTTGCTGTCGCTCGCCGCCGAGATGCCGGCCTCCAAGGCGGCGGCGGAAGCCGCGAAAATGACAGGCGGCCAGAAACAGGCGCTCTATCGGCGGCTGCTTGAGCTCAGGGATGCCGCTGGAGAAAGCGACGTTGGCTGAGCGGCCGAGCGCCAGCCGCCAAAAAGCCTATCGGCGCGGCCATCGCGGCGAATGGCTGGCGGCGGCGGCGCTGATGCTGAAGGGCTACCGGATCCTCGCGCGCCGCCATCGCACGCGCTTCGGCGAGATCGACCTGATCGCGCGGCGCGGCGATCTCGTGCTGTTCGTCGAGGTCAAGGCCCGCCGCACGCTGATGGAAGCCATGGAGGCGATCGGCCATGAATCGGAGCGCCGCATCGAGGGTGCCGCCGATATCTGGCTGTCGCGCCAGACGGACTACGGCCGACTGTCGATGCGCTTCGACATGGTCGCGGTGCTGCCCTGGCGCTGGCCGGTGCATGTCGAGAATGCGTTTTATGGGCGGAGTTGAGGGTAAGCTCACCCCCAGATCATCAAGCCAACCAAACCCACACCACCCACCACCAGCCGCCACCAGCCGAACAGCGAATAGCCGTTGCGCGAGACGTAATCGAGCAGGAAGCGCACGACGATCAGCGCGGTGACGAAGGCGGCGACGAAGCCGACGGCGATGATTGGCAGGTCGGCGCTGCTCAGCACGTTGCGGTTCTTGAACAGGTCGAAGGCGAAGGCGCCGACCATCGTCGGGATGGCGAGGAAGAAGGAGAACTCCGCCGCCGCCCGCTTGTCGACGCCCAGCAGCAGCGCGCCGACGATTGTCGAACCCGAGCGTGACGTGCCGGGAACGAGCGACAGGCACTGGAAAAGCCCGATCTGCAGGTAAAGCCGGGTCGGGAATCGCTCGACGTCGCGATAGACCGGCTTGAGGTTCATGCGGTCCACCGCCAGTAGCACGAAGCCGCCGATGATCAGCATGATACAGATCATCCGTGGCGATTCGAACAGCACCGTCTTGATGAAATCATGCGCCAGCGCGCCGATGATCGCCGCCGGCAGGAAAGCGATGAGGATGCCGATGGCGAAATGACGTGTCAGCCGGTCACGCGGCAGGTCGACCAGCATTTGCCACAGCCGGCGGAAATAGACGCTGAGGATCGCCAGTATGGCGCCGAGCTGGATCAGGATCTCGAAGGCCTTGCCGGTCGAGTGGAAGCCGAGGAAATGGCCGGCGAGCAGGATATGGCCGGTGGATGAGACGGGGATGAACTCAGTCAGCCCCTCCAGCAGGCCGAGCAGCAGGGCTTCGACGATTGGCTGGCTTTCCATGGCTACCTCGGAATTGGCGTGACGGCTGACAGAACGGCTTGCTTGTCATGGCGTGCAAGTCCCCCTATAGGTCGCAACACCCTGACGGCCCGCTAACCGGGCGGCCAAGACTTACCGGTGCGCCCTGCGATTCGCCAGTGCGCTTTATCATCGCGGAACCATGCTGACGCTTTTCCACCATCCCATGTTCGCCACCTGTCGCTTCGTCCGTCTCGCTTTCGGCGAATATGGCGAGGAGCTGGCCCTGATCGAGGAAAAGCCGTGGACACGGCGCAAGGAGTTCCTGGCGCTGAACCCGGCCGGGACACTGCCGATCCTGCTGGCCGAAGGCGACGTGCCGATCGTCGGCGCGACGGTGATCTCGGAATATCTCGATGAAACACGCGGCGTCTTGAAGCGCGACAAGCGGCTGTTCGCCGAGGATCCGATGCAGCGCGCCGAAATCCGCCGGCTGATCGACTGGTACCTCAACAAGGCCGAAAGCGAAGTCACCCGCCATCTGGTGCGCGAACGGGTGCTGAAGCCGGTGATGCCGGAGACCGCAGGCGGCGGCTCGCCCGATTCGGGCGCGATCCGTGCCGCGCGCGCCAACATCCGCCAGCACATGAAATACACCAACTGGCTGGCCGGCACCCGCCATTGGCTGGCCGGCCCTAGGGTTACCTATGCCGATCTGGCCGCCGCCGCGACGCTGTCGGTGCTCGATTATCTCGGCGAGATCGACTGGCGCGAACACCCAGCCGCGCGCGAATGGTACACGCGGGTGAAGTCGCGGCCTTCCTTCCGGCCGCTTTTGACCGACCGCGTGCGCGGCCTGTCGCCGGTGTCGCATTATGCGGACCTCGACTTCTGACGCCGCGAAACTCCGCGCGCTGATCGACGCGGAGGCGCGTCGCGCCGGCTTCGATGCCGTCGCCGTCACCACCCCCGATGCGATCCCGCTGGCGCCGGCGCGGCTGGCCGAGTTCGTCGCCGACGGCTTTCACGGCTCGATGGACTGGATCGCCGAGACGCTGCAACGCCGCGGCGAACCGACGGTGCTGTGGCCGCAGGTGCGCTCGATCATCGTGCTGGCGATGAATTACGGCCCCGACCGTGATCCGCGCGGCATGCTGGCCAAGCGCGACCGCGGCGCGATCTCGGTCTATGCGCATAACCGCGACTATCACGACGTGATGAAGGGCCGGCTGAAGGAAATCGCCGGCAAGATCGTCGCCCGTGCCGGCGGCGACGTGAAGGTGTTCGTCGACACCGCACCCGTGATGGAAAAACCGCTGGCGGAAGCGGCAGGTCTCGGCTGGCAAGGCAAGCACACCAACCTGGTCAGCCGCGAACACGGCTCCTGGCTGTTCCTCGGCACCATCTTCACCACCGCCGAACTGGTGCCCGACCGGGCGGAGATCGATCATTGCGGCTCCTGCCGCGCCTGCCTCGACGTGTGCCCGACCGATGCGTTCCCAGCGCCCTACCGGCTCGATGCGCGGCGCTGCATCTCCTATCTCACCATCGAGAACAAAGGCCCGATCCCGCATGAATTCCGCGAGAAGATCGGCAACCGCATCTATGGCTGCGATGATTGCCTGGCCGTCTGCCCGTGGAACAAGTTCGCCCGGGCGGCCTCGGAGGCCAAGCTTGCCGCGCGCGACGAATTGCGCGAGCCACCGCTCGCCGACCTGTTGCGATTGGATGACGCGGCGTTCCGCGTCTTCTTCTCCGGTTCACCGATAAAACGCATCGGCCGCGATCGTTTCGTCCGCAACGTGCTGATCGCCGCCGGCAATTCCGGCGACACCGCGCTTGCGGTCAGCGTGCGTGCGTTGCTGGACGATGCCTCGCCGCTGGTGCGGGGCGCGGCAATATGGGCGCTGGCGCGGCTGGTGCCATACGCCGAATATTCCGAACGGGCCGCTGCCGGCCTGAAAGCCGAAAACGACGAAGCCGTACGCGACGAATGGCGTCTGGCGCGGCCAACCAGGACGCATGTATGAGCGAGAAACAGGTCTTCATCGTCGGCGCCGGCTATTCCGGCAAGGCTTTTGCCCGCGCCAACAAGGGGGCCGCCAACATATTCGGCACGACGCGGTCGCCGGAAAAGTTCGAGGCGCTGCGCCAGGCCGGCATCGCACCGCTGCTGTTCGATGGTGTGCTGACCGACGAAGTCGCGGATGCGCTGGAAAAAACAACGCATCTGGTGATCTCGGTCGCTCCGGAAGAGGCCGGCGATCCCGTCCTGAATGCCGCGCGAGAGGCAATCGCTCAAATGCCGGCGCTCGAATGGATTGGCTATCTCTCCACGGTCGGGGTTTATGGCAACTACGACGGCGCGTGGGTCGATGAAACGGCCGAATGCCGGCCGGTGTCGAAGCGCTCGGTGATGCGGGTGGCGGCCGAGCAGGATTGGCTGCAATTGGGCACGGACATCGGCCGGCCGGTGGCGATCCTGCGCCTGTCCGGCATTTACGGGCCGGGCCGCAACGCCCTGGTCAATCTGGAAAACGGCACCGCAAGGCGGCTGGTCAAGCCGGACCAGGTGTTCAATCGCATCCATTGCGACGACATTGCCGGTGCGCTGTGGCAGCTGATCGGTGGCAGCACAGGCGGCGTCTTCAATGTCACGGACGATCTGCCGGCACCGCCGCAGGATGTCGTCGCCTATGCCGCTTCGCTGATGGGCATCGAGCCGCCGCCCGAAATTCCCTTCGACGCTGCCCAACTTTCGCCCATGGCGCAGTCCTTCTATGGCGAGAACAAGCGTGTCGCCAACACGGCGATCAAGGCGGCGGGCTATCGCTTTCGCTTTCCGGACTACCGCGCCGCCTTCGACCACATGTGGGCAAGCGGCGACTGGCGTGACGGCGAGCCGCGCAGCCCGATGAAGCGCTAACGGTCGAAGCCGCGGGCGCGGCGTGCTATGATTCGACCTCGGGATTGCGGTGGGAAACCGGTTTCATGAAAACAGCGATGCGGCCATTTCTAAGCAAAAAACCACTGCTGGCAGCCGCGCTAGGCCTGTTTGCAGTGCTCGGGCTCGCGTCGCAGCCGGCAGCGGCCGAGGAACGGGCAAAAGACCTGTTCGGCGCCAAGAAGCTGCCGGCGGCGGCCGCCGCGCAGTCGATAGGCTTCTATTCCAAGGGCTGCTTCGCCGGCGGCGTCGCCATTCCCATGGACGGTCCTACCTGGGAGCTGATGCGGCCGTCACGCAACCGCCGCTGGGGCCATCCGGCGATGATCGCGGTGATCGAGAAATTGTCGCGCGACGCAGCGGTCGATGGTTGGCCCGGCTTGCTGATCGGCGACATTTCGCAGCCGCGCGGCGGCCCGATGATGACCGGGCATGCCTCGCACCAGATAGGGCTCGACGCCGACATCTGGCTGACGCCGATGCCCAGCCATCCGCTGTCGATGGCGCAGCGCGAATCGATGAGCGCCACCTTGATGGTCGACGAGAAGACCCATCTGGTGAAGGACGCGCTGTGGACGCCCGCGCATACAAGGTTTCTGAAGCGGGCGGCGAGCTACAGCCAAGTCGAGCGCATCCTGGTCAACCCGGGCATCAAGAAAAAGCTCTGCGACACCGTCAAGGGCGACCGCTCATGGCTGCGCAAGATCAGGCCGTTCTGGGGTCACGACTATCATTTCCACATGCGCCTCGGCTGCCAGCCGGGTTCGCCCGGCTGCAAGGCGCAGGAAGCGACGCCGGACGATGATGGCTGCGGCAAGCCGCTGGCCTGGTGGTTTACCGAGGAGCCATGGCGCCCCAACAAGAACCCGGATGCGCCGAAGGCACGCGACCTGATGACGATGGCAAACCTGCCCCAGGAATGCCGCGCCGTGCTCGACGCGCCGGGGCCGGCCTCCGCCGAGGCCGCGACCTACCATGGCGGCGCCGTGCCGGTTGCGGTGGCCGCGTCCGAACCCGAAGCGCCGTCGCTGCCCGCCACCCCGGCCGCGGCCGGATTACCAAGCTCGCTGAACGCCTTCACCGCGACCCCCGAGATCGGCATCCCGCTGCCGCGGCCACGGCCGCCTGGAAACTGAGGGCGCGCTCGAGCTCCAACTTGTGCTGGAGACAAATTGTTTGCCGAAGCTGGCAGGCAGGTGAGGGGCAGCGCCAACGCTGGACGGGTAAGCCCTGGCCCGACGCCGAAGCGGCTTTCCCTTTGCAAGGTCATGCGCTAGTCAACGACGAGGCGGTGAGAGGCTGCCAGGAACGAGACGGACAAAAGCATGGCAGGTGACGACGATACTTTGTTGCGGTTTCCGATCCTGATCGGCGACATTGGCGGCACCAATGCGCGCTTTTCGATCGTGCTCGACGCCAATTCCGAGGCCGGCGAGCCGACCATCGTCCAGACGGCGAATTACAACACCATCGACGAGGCGATCCAGGCGGCCGTACTCGACCGCTCGTCGGTGCGTCCCAATTCGGCGGTGCTGGCTGTGGCCGGCCCAGTCGACGGCGACGAGATCGAGCTCACCAATTGCCCGTGGATCGTCAAGCCGCGAAAAATGTTCGCCAATCTGGGCTTGAGCGACATCGTCGTGCTCAACGATTTCGAAGCGCAGGCGCTGGCCGTCGTCGCGCTCGGCGAGGAGCACATGGAAAAGATCGGCGGCGGCACGCCGGAGCCCAATGCCGGTCGCGTCGTGCTCGGTCCGGGAACCGGGCTCGGCGTCGCCGGGCTGGTCCATGCGCTGCGCCACTGGATTCCAGTGCCCGGCGAGGGCGGCCATATGGACATCGGCCCGCGCTCGGCCCGCGATTTCGAGGTTTTCCCGCATATCGAGAAGCTCGAGGGTCGCATTTCGGGCGAGCAGATCCTGTGCGGACGCGGTCTGGTCAATGTCTACCGGGCGGTGGCCAAGGCGGATGGCAAGCCGTCGCCCTTCACCACGCCGGCCGAGGTCACTGCCGCCGCACTGGCGAAAACCGATCCGGTCGCGGAGGAAGCGCTGGAGACCTTCGTCACCTGCCTCGGGCGCACCGCCGGCGACCTCGCTCTGGTGTTCATGAGCCGTGGCGGCGTGTTCCTCACCGGCGGCATCGCGCAAAAGATCGTGCCGGCGCTGAAAGCCGGCAATTTCCGCGCCGCCTTCGAGGACAAGGCGCCGCACAGCGCGCTGATGCGGACCATGCCGGTCTATGTCATCACCCACCCGCTGGCCGCACTCCTGGGCCTTGCCGCCTACGCCAGGAACCCCTCGCTGTTCGGCGTCCAGACAGAGGGCCGGCGCTGGCGCGACGAAGTTAGTCACCCCAAGGCATAGGCAAGCCGGCTCCTTGGCGTTAAGAGGGGTGCCGAATTGCCCGGCCGCGGGAAGCGGAAACCTACGAAGCGCTCCGATTTGACATTTCAGCCCCCCAACCTGTCGAAACCCCGCGCGGGCGAGATCGTGGCGGTCATCCGCCGCATCCTCCAGGAAAACGGCCGCGAATATCGCGGCGCGTACATCTTCACGATCCTCTGCCTGCTGACCGTGTCGGCGACGACGGCGCTTGCAGCCTGGATCATGAGCCCTGTCGTGAACCAGATATTCTATGAACGGCGCGGCGACCTGATCCCATGGATCTGCGCGGCACTGCTCGGCGCTTTCATCCTGCGCGGCCTTGCCGGCTACGGCCAGGCGGTGACGATGGCCAGGATCGGCAACAATCTGGTGGCGCGCTACCAGCAGCGCATCTTCAACCATCTGATGAAGCTCGGCGTCTCCTTCTTCAACGACACAAGGTCCGGGCGGCTGGCCGCGCAGGTCAACGAGAACGTCAACGGCATTCGCGACCTGTTGTCGATGACGGTGACCTCGACGGCGCGCGACGCCGTCTCGCTGATCGGCCTGGTCGGCGTCATGATCTACCAGGATCCGATACTTTCGCTGAGCTCGCTGCTGATCGGGCCGCCGCTGATCTGGACCGTCACCTACCTGATGCGCCGGGTGCGCCGCATCACGCGCGAATCGGTGCAGATCAACTCGCGGCTGATCGGCGCCATGCAGGAGGCCACACAAGGCATCGCCATCGTCAAGGCCTTCACCATGGAAGACGAGCTGTCGCGCAGGATCAGCAAGCTTGCCGAGGATGCGGAACAGCGCTCGAACAAGATCGCCCGCGTCTCCGAGCGGCTGACGCCGGTTTCCGAGCTGCTGGCCGGCATCGCTTTCGCCAGCGTCATCGCCTATTCCGGTTATCGGGCCACCGTTCTCGGCCAGCCGCCGGGCGCGGTGTTTTCCTTCATCACGGCGCTGACGCTCGCCTATGATCCGGCCCGCCGGCTGGCGCGCATGCAGGTCGGCATGGAACGCGCGCTGGTCAATGCGCGCATGATCTACGAGCTTCTCGACATCGAGCCGCAGCAAAGTGACGCTGCTGGCGCCGCCGAGGCGAAGTTCACCTCCGGCGAAGTGCGCTTCGACAAGGTCTCCTTCCGCTATGTCGAGGAGGCGCCGGTCCTGCACGATCTGAGCTTCGTCGCCGCCGCCGGCAAGGTGACGGCCATCGTCGGCGCCTCGGGCGCCGGCAAAACGACGCTGGTGGCGCTGCTGCAGCGTTTCTATGACGTCGAGGCGGGCAGAATCGAGATCGACGGCCAGGACATCTCGAAGGTCACCAAGCAGTCGCTGCGCGGCTCCATCGCCTATGTCTCGCAGCAGCCCTATCTGTTCGAAGGCACCATCCGCGACAACATCCGCTACGGCCGGCTGAGCGCCACCGATGCCGAGATCGAGCAGGCCGCAAGGCAGGCCGCGGCCGACGATTTCATCCGCCAGCAGCCGCAGGGCTATGACACGCCGGTCGGCGAAAATGGCGTGACGCTGTCGGGCGGCCAGCGCCAGCGCGTGTCGATTGCGCGCGCCATCGTGCGGCAGGCACCGATCCTGTTGCTCGACGAGGCGACATCGGCGCTCGACAACGAGGCCGAGGCCCGCGTCCAGCAGGCGCTCACAAAGGTCATGGAAGGCCGCACCACCATCGTCATCGCGCACCGGCTGTCGACGGTGGTCAACGCCGACCACATCATCGTCATGGAACAGGGCAGGCTGGTCGAAGAGGGCACGCATGCCTCGCTGATGGCCGATCCGCACAGCGTCTATGCGCGTTTCCACCGCATCCAGGGCGTCAAGGGCCTGGGGCTTGTCGACGACAGCGCTCCGATCCAGACTTCGGCCCAAGGCCCAATTCGCAACATCCAGACGCAAAGCATCGCCGGGAGCACGAGATGAGCGAGACGTCCGCAACCGACAGCATCGCAACCGATATGGGCCTGGTGGTGGTCGGCGCTGCCGGCCGCATGGGCCAGACGCTGATCCGTGCCATCCACACCATCCCCGGTGCTCGCGTCATCGGCGCGGTCGAGCGTGCGGATTCGCCCCATCTGGGCAAGGACGCAGGCGAACTCGCCGGCGTCGGCCGCATCGATGTGGCGATCAGCGACGACCCGCTGCCGGTCTTCGCCAAGGCCGATGGCGTGCTCGATTTCACCACCCCGGCCTCATCAGTCGAGTTCGCCGGCTACGCGGCGCAGGCGCATATCGTCCATGTCATCGGCACAACCGGATGCACGGCCGACGACAACGCCAAGATCGCCGCGGCGGCGCGTCATGCGACGATCGTCAAGTCGGGCAATATGAGCCTTGGCGTCAATCTTCTGGCGGTGCTGGTCGAACAGGCGGCGCGCGCGCTCGATGCAGACGATTTCGACATCGAGATCCTTGAAATGCACCACAAGCACAAGGTCGACGCGCCGTCGGGCACCGCACTTCTGCTTGGCGAGGCCGCTGCCGCCGGGCGTGGCATCGCGTTGGCCGGCAATGATGTGCGCGTCCGCGACGGGCATACCGGCGTGCGCAAGAAGGGCTCGATCGGCTTTGCCACGCTGCGCGGCGGCTCGGTGGTCGGCGATCACAGCGTGCTGCTGGCCGGCACCGGCGAGCGCATCACGCTGGCTCACCATGCCGAGGACCGCGCCATCTTCGCCCGCGGCGCCGTCAAGGCCGCCCTGTGGGCGCGTGGCCGCAAACCGGGACTGTATTCGATGCGGGACGTGCTCGGCCTCAGCTGAGCGGCCAATCCGCCAACTTGCCAATCTGCCAACTTGAAGGGAGAAAATATGTCGAGAACCCTCGTGCTCGTGCGCCACGGCCAGAGCGAATGGAACCTGAAGAACCTGTTCACCGGCTGGCGCGATGTCGACCTGACCGAGCAGGGCCATGCCGAGGCCAAGGCCGCCGGCCAGAAACTCAAGGCGCGCGGCCTGAAGTTCGACATCGCCTTCACCTCGGCGCTGATCCGGGCGCAAAAAACCTGCCAGCACGTTCTCGACGCGGTCGGCCAAAGCGATCTGAAAACCATCCGCGACCAGGCATTGAACGAGCGCGATTATGGCGATCTTTCCGGCCTCAACAAGGACGACGCCCGCAAGAAGTGGGGCGAGGAGCAGGTGCATGTCTGGCGCCGTTCCTATGACGTGGCGCCGCCCGCCGGCGAAAGCCTGAAGGACACCGGCGCCCGCGTCTGGCCCTACTACCTGCACGATCTGCAGCCGCATGTGCTGCGCGGCGGCACGGTGCTGGTCGCCGCCCACGGCAACTCGCTGCGCGCCCTGATCATGGCGCTGGACGGCAAGTCGGGGGAGGAGATCGTCAAGCTGGAACTCGGCACCGGCGTGCCGGTCATCTACCAGCTCAACGCCGATTCGACCGTGGCTTCGAAGGAAGTGCTGGAGGGCTGACGGTCCTTGAGCCGGCAAGCAGCAAACGGCTTTGAAAAAAGCGCGTTGACACACATCGCTTGCCCGCTTACATGAGCCCGCACCAGCCCAGATGGCGGAATTGGTAGACGCGCACGGTTCAGGTCCGTGTTCCGCAAGGAGTGGAGGTTCGAGTCCTCTTCTGGGCACCAAATTCCCGTTTCGAACCATTCGACGGTTCAGAAACTCGGAGAAAAGCCCGGTTCGTCCGGGCTTTTTCTTTGCCGCCAACCTCCCCTTCCGACCAGTCCCCTAACAAACCGCTTCAAACTCTGCGGCCGCTTCGATACGCTCGAAGCCATGTCGCAAACCATCAACCCGATCTTCGGCGCCCGGCGTGACCAGGCCTTCCCGACGCTGGCCGGGGCCGATATCGATCGCATGCGCCGATTCGGCGAGGCCAGCACCTATGCCGCCGGCGAACCCATCATTAAAGCCGGCGATGTGGCGCCCGGCCTGATCGTGGTCCTTTCCGGTAAGGTGGACATCACCCAGGATGGCGGGCTTGGCCGGCGCGAGACGATCGTCACGCATGGCCCGGGCAGCTTTGTCGGCGAGCTGGCCCAGCTTTCGGCGCGTCCGTCGCTGGTCAATGCCGAGGCCGCCGAACCGGTGGAGGCGTTCGTCATCCCCTCGCAGAGGCTGCGCGATCTGATGGTGCAGGAAGCCAATCTCGGTGAGCGCATCATGCGGGCGCTGATCCTGCGCCGTGTCGGGCTTTTGGAAAGCGCCACCAGTGGGCCGATCATCATCGGACCTGTCGCCAATGCCGACGTCTTGCGGCTGCAGGGCTTCCTGGCCCGCAGCGGCCAGCCGCACCGGGTGCTGGATTCCGACAGCGATCCTTGCGCCAGAACCCTGGTCGAGCGCTTCGAGGTCGACCCTCACCATCTGCCGATCGTTCTGTGCCCGAACGGCAGGCTGCTGCTCAATCCCGGCGAAAAGGACCTCGCCCGCTGCATCGGCCTGCTGCGGCCGATCGATGCCGACAAATTATACGACGTCGCCATTGTCGGCGCCGGTCCGGCGGGGCTGGCGGCCGCGGTCTATGCGGCGTCAGAAGGGCTGTCGACGATCGTGCTCGATTGCCGTGCCTTCGGTGGACAGGCCGGTGCCTCCTCGCGCATCGAGAACTATCTCGGTTTCCCCACCGGCATTTCTGGCATGGCGCTGATGGCGCGCGCCTACAACCAGGCGCAGAAATTCGGCGTCGAAATGGTGATTCCGGACGAGGTGAAGCTATTGAGTGCCGCCACCGACGGCGCCCGCTACAGGCTTGACGTCGGCGACGGCGAAACCGTGCGCACGCGCAGCGTGGTGATAGCCAGCGGGGCGCGCTATCGCCGCCTCGATGTCGCCAATCTGGCTCGGTTCGAGGGAACGTGCGTGCATTATTGGGCGTCGCCCATCGAAGGCCGGCTTTGCGCGGGGCAGGAAGTAGCGCTGGTCGGCGCCGGCAATTCGGCCGGACAGGCGGCGGTCTACCTGGCCAGCCATGCGCGGAAAGTGGCACTGCTGGCGCGCGGCGACAGCCTCGATGCCAGCATGTCACGCTATCTGGTCGAGCGCATCAGGGCGCAGCCGAACATCGAGGTGCTGACCGGGACCGAGGTCGAAGCCCTGGAAGGCGAGGAGGGCAATCTTAGCACGGTGCGCTGGCGCAACCGCGCCAGCGGCGAGGAGACGATGCGCCCGATCCGCCATCTCTTCCTGTTCATCGGCGCCGACCCGAACACGGACTGGCTGGCGAACTGCA
Organism: Mesorhizobium sp. M1409; assembly: GCF_040317535.1. Classification (NCBI taxonomy): domain Bacteria; kingdom Pseudomonadati; phylum Pseudomonadota; class Alphaproteobacteria; order Hyphomicrobiales; family Phyllobacteriaceae; genus Mesorhizobium; species Mesorhizobium sp. M1409. The sequence continues at coordinate 78,795 of NZ_JAMYKV010000025.1, read as the reverse complement.
ACGTGGCGCTGGACGCCAAGGGGTTCGTCCGCACAGGATCGGATTTGGGATCGGCGCAAATGGAGACGAGCCGCAGCGGTGTGTTCGCCATCGGCGACGTTCGCGCCGGCTCGGTCAAACGCGTCGCGGCGGCCGTCGGCGAAGGCGCCCAGGTGGTCGCGGCCTTGCATGCATATCTTGCGCAAGACGGCAGTCACGCCGCCGAGAGCAATTCCAGGAAAAGGGTGTAGCGGCTTTCCCGGGGAAGCGCATGGCGCCTTGTCCCGGGAATTGCGCAAAAGGAATAGTTCGAGCCTGAACGGATCGGGAGAGTGTGATGGCGGATGAATGCAGACACGCGGCGGAGATCAGGGACGTAACGCCGAGCGCGCTCGGCTGCGAGGAATGCCTGAAGAGCGGGTCGGAATGGGTGCACCTGCGGCTCTGCCGCACCTGCGGCCATGTCGGCTGCTGCGACGACTCGCCCAACCGCCACGCCACCAAGCATTTCCACGCGACACGCCATCCGATCATCGAGGGCTACGACCCGCCGGAAGGCTGGGGATGGTGCTACATCGACGAGGTCTTTCTCGACCTCGGCGATCGAACCACGCCACAGAACGGCCCAATCCCGCGCTTTTATTGAGGCAGCGCCAGGGACGTGGCCGGTAGTTCAGCTGTCACGCTGGCTTATGTCGTCGCACGACCTTCCACTCGTGCCAGATCAGCACCATGACGACCGCATCGAAGACGGTCAGGACGAGCAGGCCGGCCGAATGGGTGTATGAGTAGCGGTAGACTTGATAGACCATGAATAAGCCCAATGCCGCGAGCGATGCCGGGTACGACCAGAGCTTGCCTCTCAAGAGCCCGGCAACCAAGGCCAGCTTTATCAGGCCGTGGCTGAGCAGGTAGAAGGCATAAAACTCCTTGCTGGCGATCGAAAAATGGCTTGCCATCTGCGACAGATAGCCAGCTATGAAATCGTTCGGATCCTCGATCAACTCCTCTGCGGTGAAAGCATTGACCCAGGAGGCAATGGCATCGGTGGTGACAATATAAAGCAGGACCCCGCCGATGCATTCGATCAGGGCATGCGCGCCCTTGAGCCATACGCCGACTTCGAAAATCTGATGGATGCGGTGTTCATCGACGGGTTTCAAAAATCCACCTCACGATCAACTACGGAACTGACGCCAAATGGATGCAGCATTAACGCACTGGATAAACGCCGAGGCCGGGATCAGCCCTTTTCTTGATAAAGCAATGATCGGCGTCTCACAAATCGGCGTTCCCCTCATGGTGGTGGCTGTGGTCCTGCAATGGTGGGCGAAGGTTGACCGTTACCATGTTCGTCACACGGCCGTGTCGGCCGGTCTGGCGTTCCTGCTCGGTCTTGCGGTCAACCAGTTCATTCTTCTGTTCGTCCATCGGATACGGCCCTATGATGCTGGCGTAACGCATCTGTTGATCGCGCCCAGCGCCGACTGGTCATTTCCTTCCGATCATGCGACAGCCACCGTCACGATTGTTGCGGCTTTTGCGATGCAAGGTCTCCCGCGCCGGACGATTGCGCTTCTCATCATGGCATTCCTGATCTGCTGGTCGAGAATCTACATCGGGACGCATTACCTGACCGACGTTATCGGTGGGGCCATGACTGGCGTCCTGGGTGCCATCGTGGTGCGACTGGCTTTCCGCGAGAACTCCCGGCTCGACAATTTGGTGACCAAAATTCTTTAGCTCGGCGCTGCTCGAAGGCGCGTTCGGGAACGCAATCGAGCTGTTCCACACCGGAACGCGACTTCAGAATCAGCCAGCGAAGTATCGATACCCCAGCCATCCCGCCAGCGAGGCCGAAGCGACCCAGATGCAAGCGATGATCACCGCCGCGATACGGCTCACCGGCCTGTCAGCGGCAAGGGCGGCGGCCTCCCGGTGTTCCGCCATCACCTCGGGCGGTATCATCTTGACGACCGCAAGGATACCCAAGGGGACCAGGATCGCGTCGTCGAGGTAGCCAATCACCGGGATGAAATCGGGGATCAGGTCGATTGGAGACAAGGCGTAACCTGCGACACACACGGCAAGCGCCTTGGCGTACCACGGCGTTCGGGGATCACGCGCGGCAAGGTAGAGCGCATGCACGTCGCGCTTGATCGTTCGCGCCCACTGGTTCAATGACGCAGCCATTGGATGACCTTAGCGCTAAACGACAATGCGCTGATAGCTCGATCAACCGGTCACTGCCGGCTATCGGGCCGTTTTATCGCACGGAGCCCGTGACGGTCCGGTCAATATCTGGAACGGATTTGCGTTCGTTGCCGGCAAGTGCCGCGATGATCAGCAGGCTGGCAACGACCGGGACAAACAGGATGGCAACGCGGGCTTGCACATAAAAAATCGCGCGCCATTCATTGCGCTTGTCGGGGCTGTCGCTCATCATACTCACTTTGTCAGACCCCCCGGAGCGGGACATAGCCGCGAACGGTTAAGCAACTCCTTACGACTTTGTTAATGGGCGGAATTGAGGCGGAGTTCTCGGTGACCCGCGCCTTCCTAGTTCGGGGCAGGCATGCGATTCTGCCGGGATGATTCGGGAGATCGAGACCGCGATGCTCTTTCGTACGACAGCACTTGCGGCTTTGGTCTTCACCACCTCGGCGCAGGCCGCCGACATGGCCTTCTTCATCAAGAACCTGCGCAAGGAAGCGGTTGCGGTCGAGCTCTTCAGCCGCGAACGCGAAACGGTCTGGCCGGGCAACGACAAGGTGTTCCTGATCGATCCCGGCTCGCAGAAATCCGTGCCGCTGTCGTGCAATCAGGGCGAGCACATCTGCTACGGCGCCTGGGTCGATGGCAACGACAGCATTTCCGCCGGCGTCGGACCGGACAATGACCAGCCCTGCGACACCTGCTGCTTTATCTGCGTGGAGCACTCGACCGAGACGATCGACCTGGTGCCATAGGGGAGACGCACGCCGATATCCCCAAAATCAGTTCGGGAATTGTTGCAATCATCCCTTTAGCGATTCAATGCGGCATGCGATGGTTGCTCCGCGGCCGGATGGGCCGCTACTTCAGGGGGTTACCATGTTTTATACCTATGCGCGCCGCACGCTGGTCGCGCTTTCTCTCGTCATGGTGTTCGCGCCGGCGGCACATGCCGACGATGTCACCTTTGCCATCAAGAACAGCCATCCCAACGCCATGCGCGTCGAGCTCTACAGCCAGGACCGTGACTATGTCTGGCCGGGTGAGGACAAGGATTTCTACCTCGACGACGGCGAGACCAAGCAGCTGCCGATATCCTGCAACGCCGGCGAATCGATCTGCTACGGCGCCTGGGTCGATGGCGACGAGGGGACCTATTGGGGTGTCGGCCCCGGCAACAAGGAAAAATGCGAGGATTGCTGCTATACCTGCAACGGCGGCGAAACCGAGGAGATCAATCTGGTCCCCTGACCGGGTTGCCAGCTTGACGGTCCTCTTGCCGAACCCATAGACCAATTCCAGGAAAAGTGTGGAGCGGCTTTCCGTCCGGAATTGCGTCAAAAGAGAGCCTGCACGAATACCCAGAGCGCCGCGCCGGTTGACGCGACGCGCTTCAGGCAGAAGGAGCACGGCAATGGCCGGTATGGTCGAAGGCGACAAGATCGACGTCGGGTTTTCCGGCAGGCGCTGCATCCATTCGCGAAACTGTGTGCTCGGCGATCCGCATGTCTTCGTGCCCAACGCTCCGGGCCAGTGGATTCATCCCGAGGCGGCAAGCGTCGAGAAGATCGTCGCCATCGCCGAAAGCTGCCCCTCGGGCGCCATCACTTACATCAGGAAGGATGGTGGGCCGCAGGAGCAGCCGCCGGTGGTCAACACCGTTCGGTTGCGGGAAAACGGACCGCTGGCCGTGCACGCCGAGATCGTGCTCGACGGCGAAACGTTTTACCGCGCCACGCTGTGCCGCTGCGGCGCGTCCGAAAACAAGCCGTTCTGCGACGGCAGCCACAACAAATCAGGTTTTGCCGCCACCGGCGAACCGCCGCTGAAGGACACGCCGGCGCTCGAGGCGAGGAACGGCCCGCTGACGGTGACGCCGACCACCAACGGCCCGCTCAAGCTCGAAGGCAATGTCGAGATCGTCACCGGCACCGGCCACACGGTCGATCGTACCCGACGCACCTTCCTCTGCCGCTGTGGCCATTCCGCCAACAAGCCGTTTTGCGATGGAACGCACAAGAAGGTGGGGTTTGTCGGGTAGCCAGCGGGTAGTCGTTTTGGCTTACCCGCCAGGGCGGCGATCCTTCACACCCCCCTCTGTCCTGCCGGACAGAGGGGGGTGCTGTCCCGCTGACCTTGCTTGTTCCCGACAACAACCACGCCTGGTGGCCCAGCGCTCGCGGCTTTATTGCCCGCTCCGTATCGGCTAAGGGCAGGGGCACATAAATTCGCCAGCCGGACCGCCGCAAAAGATGATCACCAAGACCAAGCCAAGGCCGCTGTTCCTCGGGATCGACACCGGCGGCACCTATACCGATGCCGTGCTGTGGTCCGAGACGGAAGGCAAGCAAGAGGGGCCCAACAAGGGCAAGGTGCTGGCCAAGGCCAAGGCGCTGACCACACGGCATGATCTGGCCGTCGGAATTTCCGGCGCCGTCGACGCGGTGCTGCTGAAGGCCGGCACCGATCCCGCCGCCATCAAGCTGGTTTCGATGTCGACGACGCTAGCCACCAACGCATTGGTCGAGGGCCAGGGCGGCCGCGTCGCGCTGGTGATGATCGGCTTTTCCGAGGGAGACCTCGCCCGCGACGGACTGAAAGCCGCACTCGGCACCGACCCGGTGGTTTTTTGCCCGGGCGGCCACGACGTGCACGGCAATGCCGCCAAGCTCGATCTGTCCGGGCTGGAAATGGCGCTGCCGGAACTCGGCGCCTCTGTGTCCGGCTTTGCCGTCTGCGCCTATTTCGCCACCCGCAATCCGGCGCACGAGATCGCCGCCCGCGAGCTGATCCGCGAAAAGACCGGCCTGCCGGTCACATCAAGCCACGAACTGTCTGCCAAGCTCGGCGGCCCTCGCCGGGCGCTGACCACGCTGCTCAACGCCAGGCTGATCTCGATGATCGACCGGCTGGTGGCGGCGACCGAAGGCTTCCTCGAGCAGCGCAACATCGCGGCACCGCTGATGGTGGTGCGTGGCGACGGCGCGCTGGTTTCGGCGGCGTTCGCCCGCCAGCGGCCGATCGAGACCATCCTCTCCGGCCCGGCCGCCAGCCTGGTCGGCGCCCGCCACATGACCGGGCTCGACAATGCCATGGTGTCCGACATCGGCGGCACCACCACCGACGTCGCCGTGCTCGACGGCGGCCGGCCGCGGCTCGATCCGGAAGGCGCCACCGTCGGCGGCTTCCGCACCATGGTCGAGGCCGTCGCCATGCGCACCTTCGGCCTCGGCGGCGATTCCGAAGTGACGCTGGAGGATGGCGCGCTCAACCCGAAAATACTGCTCGGACCGCGCCGCCTGGTGCCGCTGGCGCTGGCCGGCATGGCGCATGGCAATGCCGTCACATTGGAACTCGAACGTCAGCTGCGGGCGCCCAATCCCGGCCGCATGGACGGCCGCTTCGCGGTGCGCACCGGCGTGCCGGACCGGCTCGCCGCGGGACTGACCGGCGCCGAAGCCCGGCTCTACGAGATGATCGGTGCCACGCCGGTCGCCATCGACAGGCTTTTGACCTCGAACGCGCAGAACGCGACGCTGAACCGGCTGGTGTCGCGCGGGCTGGTGCATATCGCCGGCTTCACGCCGTCGGACGCCGCCCATGTGCTGGGCAAGCAGGCGAACTGGGATCCGGTCGCGACTCGCCTCGGCGCCGAGCTGTTCGCGCGCAAGCGCGACGGCCGTGGCCAGCCGATCGCCGCTTCGCCGGAAGCGATCTCGGAGCGCGTGCTGGTGACGCTGACGCGCTGGTCGGCCGAATATATTCTCGAAACCGCCTTTGCCGAGGACGGGCTCGACGGGGCGTCGACGGTGGCGCACGCGCTGGTGCAGCGCGCCGTCGACGCGCATCCCGGCATCGCTCGCCTGAGCGTCGCGCTCGACCGCCCGGTCATCGGCCTCGGCGCCTCGGCGCCGCTGCACTATGCGGGGCTACCGCCCTTGATCGGCAATGAGTGCGTGGTGCCGGAAGATACCGATGTCGCCAATGCGCTCGGCGCCGTCGTCGGTCAGGTCAGGGTGTCGGCCGAGGCGCGGGTCAGCCAGCCCAAGGAAGGGCTGTTTCGTCTCGCCTCGGGTGAAACCGTGCGCGATTTCCTCGACGAGGCGGCGGCGATCGCGGCGGCCGAGGCCGATGTCCGCGCCATCGTCGCGGAGCGCGCGAAGGAAGCCGGCACCGACAGCGCCGAAATCGACGTCGCAACCGAATTCCGCGTCTCGACCGTCGAAGCCCAGCGCATGTTCATCGAGGCGCATGTGGTGGCGGTGGCGTCTGGACGGCCAAGGATTGCGGTGTGAGCGCGACATCTCCTCCCTCGAGGGGGAGATGTCGCCGAAGGCGACAGAGGGGGTCGGTCCGACCGGGCGCGATCTTCAGCCAGAGACGAGGTTGGCGCTCCACGCGCGGCGACCCCCTCTGGCCTGCCGGCCATCTCCCCTCGATGGGCCCTCGACCGGAGAGATTGGCAGCTGCGCCGGCCGCTTAAATACGCCACCTTCACCCTAAGCTGAATTGACCCTGCCACCCTGACATGCCAAAGGCCCGCAAAGCCTTTCATCTGGAGTAGCCTGATGACCGATCGCATCGAGATCGCCGGATTGCGGATCGCCCGCGAGCTGCATGAGTTCGTGGCCAAGGAAGCGCTGCCCGGCACCGGCATCGAAGCGGACGCCTTCTGGAACGGGTTTTCAGCCATCGTCCATGACCTGGCGCCGAAGAACCGGGTACTGCTCGAAAAACGCGGCGCCATGCAGGAAAAGCTCGACGGCTGGTATCGCGAGAATGGCGCGCCCGTCGACATGGAGGCCTACAAGGGCTTCCTCAGGGAGATCGGCTATCTCCTCCCCGAAGGTCCGGCTTTCAGCGTGTCGACCGACAATGTCGACCCGGAAATCGCAGTCGTTGCCGGCCCGCAGCTGGTGGTGCCGGTGATGAATGCGCGTTATGCGCTGAACGCCGCCAATGCGCGCTGGGGCTCGCTCTACGACGCGCTCTACGGCACCGACGCGATCCCAGAGACGGACGGCGCCGAGAAGGGCGGGAAATTCAACCCGGCGCGCGGGGCCAAGGTCGTCGCCTGGACAAAGGGCTTTCTCGACGAGGCTGCCCCGCTCACCTCGGGCAAGTGGGCAGGCGTGAACGGCCTGTCGGTGGCCAATGGCGCGCTGAAGCTCGGCGCCGGCGCCGGCTCGACCACGCTGGCCAACCCGAAACAATTCGTCGGCCATCGCGGCGACGCCGCCAATCCGGGTGCCGTGCTGCTGGTCAGGAACGGCCTGCACATCGAGATCGTGATCGACCGCAACAACCAGATCGGCCGCACCGATCCGGCAGGCGTCGCCGATGTCATTCTGGAATCGGCGTTGACCACCATCCAGGATTGCGAGGATTCGGTCGCGGCGGTGGATGCGCAGGACAAGGTCGTCGTCTACCGCAACTGGCTCGGCCTGATGAAGGGCGACCTGGCGGAAGAGATCACCAAGGGCGGCAAGAGTTTTGTCCGCAGGCTCAACCCCGACCGCTCCTACGCCGCCCCTGACGGCGGCACGCTGACCGTGCCTGGCCGCTCGCTGATGCTGGTCAGGAATGTCGGTCACCTCATGACCAGCCCGGCAATCCTTGACCGCGACGGCAAGGAGGTGCCGGAAGGCATCATGGATGCGGCGATGACGGCGCTGATCGCGCTGCACGATGTCGGGCCTGAGGGGCGGCGGATGAACTCTCGCGCGGGCTCGATGTATGTCGTGAAACCCAAGATGCACGGGCCGGAGGAAGTCGCCTTCGCCGTCGAGATATTCGACCGTGTCGAGGCCCTGCTCGGCATGGCCAGGAACACCATCAAGATGGGCATCATGGACGAGGAACGGCGCACCACCGTCAACCTCAAGGAGGCCATCCGCGCCGCGAAAGAGCGCGTGGTGTTCATCAACACCGGCTTCCTCGACCGCACCGGCGACGAGATACACACCTCGATGGAAGCCGGCCCGATGATCCGCAAGGGCGACATGAAGCAGGCCGCCTGGATTTCCGCCTACGAGGCCTGGAATGTCGACACCGGGCTCGAATGCGGCCTGGCCGGCCGTGCCCAGATCGGCAAGGGCATGTGGGCGATGCCGGATCTGATGGCGGCGATGCTGGTCGAGAAGATCGCCCACCCCAAGGCCGGCGCCAACACCGCCTGGGTGCCGTCGCCGACGGCGGCGACGCTGCACGCCACCCACTACCACAAGGTCGATGTGCATGCCGTGCAGGCGGCGCTGAAGAGCCGGCCCAAGGCGAAGCTCGATGACATCCTGTCGGTGCCGGTGGCGGTTCGGCCGAACTGGACGCCGGACGAGATCCAGCGCGAACTCGACAACAACGCGCAAGGCATTCTCGGCTACGTCGTGCGCTGGATCGACCAGGGCGTCGGCTGTTCGAAAGTGCCAGACATCAACGATGTCGGGCTGATGGAAGACCGTGCCACGCTGCGCATCTCCTCGCAGCACATCGCCAACTGGCTGCGCCACCATGTCTGCTCGCGCATCCAGGTGATGGATGCCTTGCAGCGCATGGCGACCATCGTCGACCGGCAGAATGTCGGCGATCCGCTCTACCGCCCGATGGCGCCCGACTTCGACAACTCGATCGCCTTCCAGGCGGCCTGCGACCTCGTGTTCAAGGGCAGCAATCAGCCCAACGGCTACACCGAGCCGGTGCTGCACGCGCGACGGCTGGAATTGAAGGCGAAGCAGGGCTGAACAGGCACAAGCGGCGGCGAAATTGTCGTCGACGGTCTTGATCGGCTGGGGTTTTTCTTCTCGACCAGCGGCTGCTGCCGTCAATGGGCGGCAGGTCTTCGACCCTGCTGCCGGCCAGAGAGAAGGCCTTAGGAAGCTGTGTGGTCCAGGAGCCGAATGGTGGGATCGCGGCGGTATTCGGAGTTGACGCGATCGACGCCTTCCACCGTAATCGCGATCGTCCCGTTTTCCACTCTTGCTATCCAGCCTTTTGCTTTTAGATACCAGAGATGAAACTCGAGATGTTCTCGCGGACAGCCTGACAAGCGTTCGAGTTCTACATCTCCGATCCCAGGGTTGGTGACGTCGTGACGGCGCTTCGCGTAAAGCAGCGAGAGCAGTTTGGCCTGGATCACGACATCCCGCTCGATGCCTTTGGTGTTGCTGGCTTCCTCGGTCAACTCGCGGCGAAGGCCGGCGTGGTCTTTATACGCGATGTCATATTGAGCGCGCTTGACCGGATCCTTGAGCGTATTGTGGGCTTCCACGATTTCGCTGAAGCGCGCTTCATCGCCAGTCTGCTGATTGTCTGGATGATAGCGCATCGCAAAATAGCGGAATATGCGCTCCAGCGTCTCCGAGTTGGCGTTCGGGCTGACTTCCAAAACTTCGTAATAGTCTATGAACATAGCGGTACACCCTCTGCTGCCACCATATTCGTATTGTCTGAATAAGGAATGTCCAATGCAGCAGCCAAGGCTTTAGTCCGGCATCGACGACGGCCACGCTTCTGGACGAGGAAAAAAGGGCCGGCGCCCGTTCGGTGGGGGCCGTTGGGTGGTGAGGACGCCGGCCAAGCGGACAATCAGGTCCGCCGCACCGCAGAGATGGTCGATTCGTAAGGGAATGGTTATGGCGTGATCGCGGAAGGCAACGTGGCGTTGCCAACGCGACGAGGCGCGCATCTTGATCCCGTAAGCTTGCAAATTTGCTAAATTAGTGAAAACTTAACTAACGGGTGGTCAAGCGGGTGGCAAAACGATGTATTTTCCGCGGTTCCTGGTGGGCATGTCCGCCACCACAATCATCGTGGCGATCTGGGCCTACATTGAAGCCGGATCGGTCTGGGTGGCGTTCGGATGGGCCATTCTTGCAATGGTCGTGCTTCAGGTGGGATATTTCGGCCTCGTGGTTCACTTGATATTCAGGCGAGCACCGGAAGTGTCCGACGCCCGTGCGACGCCGGCAGACCCAACGTCACCGTTGATGTTGTGGCCCTGGTGAATGGTCGTCCGGCAGGGTCGGCTTGACCCATTACATGCTGCCGGATTTTCGACGGCAGGGACCAAGATCACAACCGCAAGCATAGTGATCGGCAGTCAGCAGCCTACGCGGCCTGCGCCATGCGCTCCGAACTCATGCGGTAGGAAATTGCCTCTGCCAGGTGGATGCGGCCGACGGTTTCGCTGGTGTCGAGATCGGCCAGCGTGCGCGCCACCTTCAGCACCCGGTGGTAAGCCCGTGCCGAAAAGGCGAGCTTTTCGCTGGCGTCCTTGAGCAGCGAGAGGCCGGCGGCGTCGGGCATGGCGATCTCCTCGATGACAGAGGGCGAGCAATGCGCGTTGGTGGTGGCGCGGGTGGCGCCGAGCCGTTCGAAGCGCTCGCGCTGGATGGTGCGGGCGCGCGCCACGCGCAGCGCCACATCGGCGCTTTTCTCCGCCCGGTCGGGCCGGATCAGATCGCTGGCCGAGACCGCCGGCACCTCGATCCGGAGATCGATGCGGTCGAGCAGCGGGCCCGAGATGCGCGCCTGGTAGTCGGTGCGGCAGCGCTCGCCGCGCAGGCAGCGATAGCCCGGCTCGCCAGCCATGCCGCAGCGGCACGGGTTCATCGCCGCGACCAGTTGAATGCGCGCCGGATAGGTGACGCGATGATTGGCGCGCGCGATCATGCAGTCGCCGGTCTCGAGCGGCTGGCGCAGCGCATCGAGCGTCTGCGGCGTGAATTCGGGAAACTCGTCGAGAAACAGCACTCCATGATGGGCGAGCGACACTTCGCCCGGCCGTGCGCGGATGCCACCGCCGACCATCGCCGCCATCGAGGCCGAATGGTGCGGCGCGCGGAACGGCCGCCGGTCGGTCAACTTGCCTTCGCCGAGTTCTCCCGCCACCGAGGCGATCATCGAGACCTCAAGCAATTCCTTCGGCGCCAGCGGCGGCAGGATCGACGGCAGCCGCTGCGCCAGCATCGATTTGCCCGAGCCGGGCGGCCCGATCATCAGAAGGTTATGCCCCCCGGCCGCAGCCACTTCCAGCGCCCGCTTGGCGGTCTCCTGGCCCTTGATGTCGGCAAGGTCGGGCAGGTCGCGCGCCGCGGCGTGGATGCCGGCTTCCGGCCGCGACAGCACCTGCGTGCCGCGAAAATGATTGGCGATAGCGATCAGGCTGCGCGGCGCCAGAATGTCGATTTCCTTGCCTGCCCAGGCCGCTTCCGGCCCGCAGGCAAATGGGCAGATCAGGCCCTTGCCCTCTGCATTGGCGGCGATCGCCGCAGGCAAGGCGCCGGCGACCGCGGCAATCGTGCCGTCGAGCGACAATTCGCCGAGCACGACATAGCCGGCCAGCATGTCGCCGGGAATCGCGCCAAGGGCCGCCATCAGGCCGAGCGCGATTGGCAGGTCGTAATGGCTGCCCTCCTTCGGCAGGTCGGCGGGCGCCAGATTGACCGTGACCTTCTTCGACGGCATCGACAGGCCCGATGCATGCAGCGCCGCCTGCACCCGCTCGCGGCTTTCCGCCACCGCCTTGTCGCCAAGGCCGACTATATGCATGTTGACCTTGCCGGGCGCGATCATCACCTGCACGTCGACCGGCACGGCCTCGATGCCCTGGAAAGCGACCGTGCGAACCCGCGCCACCATTTTCCCACCCCGAATGTGGGCTTGCCCGAGCCCGCGCTGTTAGGGCGTTAGAGCCCCTTTGGCGAGACAATCACAATTCCCCGGCCAAATCAAGAACATTACAGGAACACGTTAGCGCGCAGGTTGCAACCGAATAGAGCTCGGTTGCAAAAAGCGGAACATGATTAAGACCAAATGAAGACGGTTACTTCCGTCGCTTGTCCTCGACCGCGTCCCAGAACAGGCTGGCGATGTCGGCGCCGCCGAAGCGCTGCACTTCGCGCACGCCGGTCGGCGAGGTCACGTTGATCTCGGTCATGTAGTCGCCGATGACATCGATTCCGACGAGGATGAAGCCGCGCTCTTTCAGCGCCGGCCCGATGCGGGCGCAAATCTCGCGCTCGCGTTCCGTCAGCTCGGTCTTTTCGGCGCGGCCGCCGACATGCATGTTGGAGCGGGAATCGTGTTCGGCCGGCACCCGGTTGATGGCACCGACCGGTTCGCCGTCGATCAGGATGATGCGCTTGTCGCCCTTGCGAACGTCCTTCAGATAGCGCTGCACGATATAGGGCTCGCGGAACATCTGGCCGAACATTTCGAGCAGCGAGGCAAGGTTGCGGTCGGCCTCGTGCAGATGGAAGATGCCGGCGCCGCCATTGCCGTAGAGCGGCTTGATGATGATGTCGCCGAACTCCTTGCGGAAGGCGGCGACCTCAAGCGGATCCTTGGTGATCAGCGTGTCCGGCATCAGGTCGGCAAATTCGGTGACGAAGATCTTTTCCGGGCTGTTGCGCACCCAGGCCGGATCGTTGACGACCATCGTCTTGGGATGGATGCGTTCGAGGATATGCGTGGTGGTGATGTAGTTCATGTCGAAGGGCGGATCCTGCCTGAGCAGGATGACGTCCATCTCCGACAGATCGGTGCGCACCTTCTCGCCCAGCGAATAGTGGCTGCCCTTCTCGTCGCGCACCTGCATTTCCTCGATGCGGGCAAACACCTTGCCGTCGCGCAGCGACAGCCGCTCGGGCGTGTAGTGGAACAGTTGGTGGCCGCGCCGCTGCGCTTCCAGCGACAGCGCGAACGAGGTGTCGCCGGTGATCGACACGGTGGAGATGTGGTCCATCTGGACGGCGATTTTCAACTTCATGGCGGGTCTCCGGCGGACTCGGATGCGACTGTCTTGCCTGTACAGGCTCACCGTGCGTCTGCCAATCGCGACATTTCCAGGATTGGCATATGCAAGGCGCAAAGCCAGGCCGGCCCCGATCTTGCCGGCCACATGGAGACAAGGCGAGGCGCCGCGTCATCCAGCGGCGGGAAACGACTGAAGACGTGCGTGAAAACAAAGGTTTGACGCACCCCGTCTCGACCTTCCCGAAGGTCATGCGCTTTACCCGTGAAAAATCTATTTCGCGATACGTTTCCTAAAGGGTTTGCTGCCAGTCTCGAAATAAATTCCGACGTCACAAAACAGGGACACCGATGCAAACTTCGTTTGGCACCGGTCAGGCAAACAGGGAGAGCACGGATCTGGCATTCACAGATCCGTTGACCGGGCTTGGCAACCATCGCCGCTTCTTCGACAAGGTCGATCGCCTGATCAGCGACCGTGCCGACGACCCCGCGCCCTTCACCGTCGGCATCCTCGACCTGGACGGCTTCAAGCCGATCAACGACCTGTTCGGACACAAGGCCGGTGACGACATCCTGATCCAGGTAGCGATGCGGCTGCGCGCCTCGATGGACGACTATTCCACGGTCTGCCGCATCGGCGCCGACGAATACGCTTTTCTGTATCCGATGGTGTTCAGCGAGGAGGCGGCGGCTGAAAAATCCCGCATGCTGATCGAGATACTGTCGGCGCCCTATGATGTCGGCGAACGCACCGCCAGGCTCACGGCTTCGGTAGGCTGCTCGCTGTTCTATTCGGGTGACGAGACCACCGAGATTCTCATCAACAAGGCGGAAACGGCGCTCTATCACGCCAAGCGCTCCGGGCGTGGCCGCGTCGTCGTCTACACCCGCGAGATGGAAGAGGCGGCCAAGCGCGTCACCCGCATCGAACAGGCGCTGCGCCGCGCCGTCTCGGCCGGCGAGGTGGAGCCGCATTTCCAGCCGATCGTCGACCTCAACACGCGCCGCACCATCGGCTTCGAGACGCTGGCGCGTTGGACCGATCGCGACCTGGGCTCCGTGCCGCCCACCGTCTTCATCCCCATCGCCGAGGAGCGCGGCATCATCGGCCCGCTGTCGCAGCTGGTGCTGCGCAAGGCGACCGAGGCGGCCCGGAGCTGGCCGAAGGACCTGTTCCTGTCGTTCAACCTGTCGCCCTCGCAGCTCGTCGACCAGAATACCGGCCTGCATATACTGGCGATCCTCGAGCGAACCGGCTTCGATCCGCGCCGGCTGGAGATCGAGATCACCGAGACCGGCCTGATGAACGATCCTGCCTCGGCGGCGCAGATCGTCGAAGACCTGCGTCGCGTCGGCATCCGTGTCTCGCTCGACGATTTCGGCACCGGCCAGTCCTCGCTCGGCCGCTTGCGCGAATTCCATTTCGATAAGCTCAAGATCGATCGCGCCTTCGTCTCCTCCATTCTCAACGACCGTCCGTCGGAACACATCATCCGCGCCATTCTCGCCATGTGCGAGGGGCTCGGCATGGACGTCGTCGCCGAAGGCATCGAGCAGGAAGCACAGGCCGACCGTCTGGTCCAGTTCGGCTGCGCCGGCGGGCAAGGCTATCTGTTCGGCAAGCCGGTCGATGCCGACGCCACGCTAGGCTATCTCCGCGATTCTTTCCGCGGCGCCCTGCGCGCCAACGCGATCTGACCGGCGATCTCGAACCGCCGCCAATCCCGACGATGCCGCTGTCCGCAATCCAGTGCGGCGCATTGTCGTTTTGTCTGACATATGCCCAAAATCCGACCGTTCGCCCTTGCCCACGCTGCTTGCGTGGCTAGGATGCGCGCCGGTCTGACTACAGCGCCGCGCGTCCTTCAGGACGTGCAAGGACGCTGTAGCACTTTATATTCGCGCATGATCCCTTTCCGAAAATCGGTCCGATTTCGGGGTCAGGCTGGGAGACGAGAGAGATGATGCCATCGGCGCATTTTGCCGACCTCGAAGGCGCCTCGGTGCTGATCACCGGCGGCGGCTCCGGAATTGGCGCGGCACTGACCGAGGGTTTTGTGCGCCAGGGCGCCAATGTCGCCTTCATCGACATCGCCGACGGGCCAAGCACGATACTTGTCGACCGCATCGAGAAAGAGTTCGGCAAACGGCCACTCTATCTCAAGACCGATCTGCGCGACGTCGAGGCCTTGCGGGCGTCGGCTCTCAGGGCGGCCGAGGCGCATGGCGATGTCACCGTGCTGGTCAACAATGCCGCATGGGACGAACGCCACGCCGTCGAGGACGTGACGGTCGAGTTCTGGGACAACAACCAGGCAATCAATCTGCGGCCGCATTTCTTCACCGCGCAAGTGGTGGCGCCCGGCATGAAGCGGGCCGGCGGCGGCTCGATCATCAACTTCACCTCGACATCCTATCTCATCAACCACCCCGACATGCCGTCCTACACGGCCGCCAAGGCCGGCATCCTCGGCCTCACCAAGGGGCTGGCCGGCAAGCTCGGCGTCGACGGCATCCGCGTCAACGCCATTGCGCCGGGCTGGGTGATCACCGAGCGGCAGAAAGAACTCTGGGTGACCGAACAGGCGCTTGCCGCCCATGTCGCCAAGCAGTGCATCAAGCAGGTCATGCAGCCGGACGACATCGTCGGCACCGTGCTGTTCCTCGCCTCGGACGCCTCGCGCATGCTGACCGCGCAGATGCTGATCGTCGATGGAGGTTTCCTGTGAGCCCTGGGTTTGCCAGCAACGCGCCGGCGGTAGCGGCCGTCGACTGGGGCACGACCCGCATGAGGGTCTGGCTGATCGACGGGCAAGGCAAGGTGCTAGCCGAACGCCGTGGCGACGATGGCCTGATCACTGCCCAGCAAAAGGGCTTTTCGACTATTCTCGAAGGGCATCTCGCGGCGATGGGAGCACCGGGAGCGCTGCCCGTCATCATCTGCGGCATGGCCGGGTCTCGCCAGGGCTGGCTTGAGGCGCCCTACGTCACCGTGCCGGCGCCGCTCAGTGCCATTCTCGGCGGCGCTGCCAAGGTGCCCGGCCAGAGCCGCGACATCCGCATCGTTCCTGGCCTCGCCCAGCGGCTGGCCGACGCGCCCGACGTCATGCGGGGCGAGGAAACGCAGCTCGCCGGCACCGGCCTGCCGGCCAAGGGACGCCAGCTGGTCTGCATGCCCGGCACCCATTCGAAATGGGTGCTGGTCGAGGACGGCGCCGTCGCCGGTTTCGGCACCTGGCCGACCGGCGAGCTGTTTTCCGTGCTTGCCGCGCACTCGATCCTGCGCCATTCGCTCGGCGAACATCCCAAGCCCGTCACATCAGGCAATCCGTTCTTCCGCCGCTGGTGTGAAACCGCATTGGGCGAAGGCGGCGATGTCACCTCGCGGCTGTTTTCCATCCGCGCCGCCGGCCTGCTGCAGGATCTGGAAGCCGACGATGCCGCGGCCTGCCTGTCCGGCCTTCTGATCGGTGGCGAGATCGCCTCGGCCAGCCGCCGTCATGGCGCCGGCGCGGAACCTGTCGTGCTGGTCGCCTCCGGTGCGCTCGCCACGCTTTACGGTGAAGCGCTCGGCCTTGCGGGGCTCGGCGTGCGGGTTGTCGATGCCGACGAGGCGGTGCGTGCCGGGCTCATTGAAGCCGCGCGCGAAAACGGCATGATCGACAGAATTGGAGCAGCCCGATGAGCCAGACCGCACCTTTCCCCAAGCTCAAGCGCGGCTTGGTCGCCATCCTGCGCGGGCTGAAACCGACCGAGGCGATCGCGATCGGCCAGGCACTGTTCGACGCCGGCATCGAGGCGATCGAAGTGCCGCTCAATTCACCGGAGCCGTTCTCTTCGATCGCCAGGATTGTCGAAGTCCTGCCGAAAAAGGCCCTGGTCGGCGCTGGCACGGTGCTGACGCCAGCTGATGTCGATAGCTTGCACATGGCTGGCGGGCGGCTGCTGGTCAGCCCCAACATCGATGCCGAGGTGATGGCGCGTGCGATGCACTATGGCATGGTGACGATGCCCGGCGTGTTCACGCCGACCGAGGCTTTCTTGGCGATCAAGCTTGGCGCCTCGGCCCTGAAATTCTTCCCGGCGAGCGTGCTCGGCGCCGTCGGTATTTCCGCGATGCGCGCGGTGTTGCCGGCGCAAACGGTGGTCGGCGCCGTCGGCGGCGTCTCCGAAAAAGACTTTGCCGGCTACAAGGCCGCGGGTGTGACGGCCTTTGGACTTGGCTCCAGCCTGTTCAAGCCGGGCATGAGTGTCGACGAGGTGGCCGCGCGGGCTCGGGCGGCGGTGACGGCCTGGGATGCAGCATTCGGCGGAGACGCATGATGAGCGAAGCGAGCGTGTCGGTTTTCTCCGATCATATCTGCCAGCTCGGCGAAGGTCCGAGCTACGACCCCGCCACCGATGCGCTGTTCTGGTTCGACATCGTCAACGGCCTTTTGCTGGAGCAGGGCGTCGCCTCCGGCGCGCTGAAGATCCACGAGCTCGGCCAGATGGCGAGCGCGATCGCCATCATCGACGACAAGCGCCAGCTGATTGCCACCGAAACCGGCCTGCAAGTCCGCGACGTGGCGACCGGCAAGCTGACGCTGCATACGGCGATCGAGGCCGACAATGCGCTGACGCGCTCCAACGATTCGCGCGTCCATCCCTGCGGCGCCTTCTGGGTCGGCACGATGGCCAAGGACGAGGCCAAGGGCGCGGGCTCGATCTACTGGTTCTCCAGGGGTGAGCTGCGCAAGCTGTTTTCCGACATCACCGTCTCCAATTCGATCTGCTTTTCGGAAGATGGCGCGCTCGCCTACTACACCGACACCTCGACCGGGTTGCTGATGCGGATTGCCTGCGACCCGGCCACCGGCCTGC
Source organism: Mesorhizobium sp. M1409 (assembly GCF_040317535.1). Lineage (NCBI taxonomy): Bacteria > Pseudomonadati > Pseudomonadota > Alphaproteobacteria > Hyphomicrobiales > Phyllobacteriaceae > Mesorhizobium > Mesorhizobium sp. M1409. The sequence goes on along the minus strand of NZ_JAMYKV010000025.1, from coordinate 60,987 downwards.
CCATCGGCGACCCGAAAATCTTCGTCGATCACCGCTCGTCCAAGGGTTATGTCGACGGCTCGGTCGTCGACCGTGACGGCGTGCTGTGGAACGCCGTCTGGGGCGGTAAGGTGGTCAAGGCCTATTCGCCTGAAGGCGCGCTGCTGCGCGAAATCCCGATGCCGGTGACGCAGCCATCCTGTCCGGCCTTCGTCGGCAAGAACGCCGACCGGCTGGCGGTGACTTCCGCCTGGAAGGGCAAGGACGAGAAGCAGCGCCAGCTCGATCCGGAGGCGGGCATGACCTTCCTGCTCGACACCAAGGTCAACGGCCGCTTCGAGCCGCGCGTGCTGATCGCCTGAACTGCATTCCGCGGTCGGCCGATGTGCTGTCACGCAGGTGCCCGCGCCGTGTCGGTTTCGCGAGAGCCTTCACCGTGCGATGGTAGGCGATCGCATCGCCGGGAATTTGATCTCATGCCGAGCCGCAAGCCCAGACTGATCCTCGTCCATGAGCCGGAAAAGGCCTGCCTGGACCGTCTGGTCGCCGACGGTCATGCACCGGAGCGTGCCACCGAAATCGCGTCCTATCTGGCGCAGTCGACCGATCTCGCTCCTGAATTCGAGGCGCTTGGCCGCGCCTGCAAGGTACGCGGCCTGTCTTTCGCGCCGGTGGCGTTCGACGAGGCGTCGGGCGTGCTCGCCGGCGAGGACCCCGGCATGACGCTGGTCTGGACGCTGACCGACGGCATCGCCTATTTCCGGGGCGGGGCGGCACCCGCTCTGGCGAGACTGGGCGGGTTCAAGACGATCGGCGCCGACGATGCGCTGTTTGCACTCTGCCAGGACAAGTTCCGCTCCGGTGCCGTGCTTGGCGCGCTCGGCCTGCCGGTGCCGCAAGCCGGGCTAGCGCGCGACGGCAAATGGCTGGTCGAGCCACCGGCTGCGCCCGCCGGTTGGTTCGTCAAGCCCAACCGGCTTGGCGCCAAGATCGGCATCTGGCCGGATTCACGCTGCAATGATCTCGGCCACGCGCTGGAGCTCAGCCGGCGTGTGTTCGCCGCCTATCGCGATGATGTCGTCGTGCAGCCCTATGTCGCCGGCCGCAACGTGCGCGCCAGCTTCCTCGGCTTGGTGCCAGACGCCGGTGTCGAAGCGCTTGGCGTCGCCTTTGTCGATTCAGGCGCGGATTTCCAGACCATGGCGGACAGCCTGGCGCTCTACGGCGACACCGGCGAGGCAGCGAAGGCGGCGGGACACTATGCCGAACCGGAACTCGTTGCGGTTGCCGACAGCCAGCCGGCCGCCGACGCAAGCATTCGCGCGATCGCCGAGCGGCTGATGAACGGGCTCGGCCTGCGCGACGTGTTTTCCATCGATTTCAGGGTCGAGGCCGACGACACCGTCCATCTCATCGAGTTCGAGGTCTGCCCTGGCCTGCCCTGCTTCGATTTCCGCGCCTACTGCCGCCAGCAATGGGGTCTCGAGCTTGTCGACGCCATGGCCGAAACCGCGGCAAGCCGGCTGACTGGTCCGCGCCGCAGCAACTAGCGCTCATCGTGCCTTTGCCTGGCAGCGTTGCAGGCGCAGGCGCGTGCCTTGACGCTTCTCCCGCAGCGCCTAGCGCTTTGGGGCACCTTGATAGAGATACCGAAGCGGGAGAGCGACGAGAGCGCACGAAATTGCGATCAGTAGAAACCAGTAGAGGTACGGGTCTTGGACCCGGTCAAGGACTTGCACGCCACCGCCATGTTTGGGGATGGTGGCTTTTCCGTCCCACAACCAAAAGCCAACGAATGCGGCGCCAACGGCCACCTGTGAGATCAAGAGGGCCTTGATGATTGGTGACTGCCGACGATCTCCGACCATATAATCGCGTCCCTGTAAGCGCCTACAGCGTACCTCTGGAGGTCCAGGACTTCCAGCGAGTTTACCCCTTAGGGCATTCGCTCGACCCCCTGCAAGGACGGGTCCATCTTGTCCCAGGCGAGGCCGTGGACCGTGTAGGTGACCACCTGCGGATCGAACTGGCCAGGATCGTCAAGGCTGGCCGCGTGGACCGCTATCAGCTCCGGCATGGCGACGGATATCAGAAAGACCGGCGTTCCGCAGGTTGGACAGAAGGCGTGGATCTTTTCATTGCCGCTGGCGCTCGCCACGCGCCAGGTACTCACCTCGCCGGTGATTGCCATATCGGCTCGCTGGCCGAAGGTCAGATAGGATCCGTGGCCCGTGCCGCTGCGCTTCTGGCAATCGTTGCATTGGCAGTGGTTCTGGAAGATGGGCTCGTCGCTGGTTTCGTAACGGATCGCGCCGCAAGCACAGCCGCCGGTATAGCGCTTGGTCATTGTGATTCTCTCGCTTGCGACCAGGCCGATTTCGGCTTGGCGAAAATGTCGATGCCGCTGCCGGTTTCGAGGAAGGATTTCAGGCTGGACAGCACCGCCGGCCAACCCTGGCTGATGCCTTTCGCCATGCCGCTGCCGGCTTCGAGTTCGTCATGGGTGACGGTCAGCCGCACCATGGTGTCGTATTCCTCGATGCCGAACGTCACCCGGCTATACTTCGACGGATCGTCGGCCTGCGAAGCGTTCGCCCAGGTGATGACGAGACGGGTCGGCGGCGAAATCTCGACGACATTGCCGACGAGTTCGACGGTCCGTTCGTCATTGGCGCGGATATGTTCCCATTTCGAACCCGCCTTCCAATCGGAGACATTCTCGTGTCCCCAGTAGCGCCTTGCGATCTCGGGCTTGATTATGGCCTCGAACACCTTCTGCGGTGTCGAACGGATATAAGTCACGTAGACAAAGCTGGTCGTTTCCCTGGTCATTGATGGTCTCCTTCGAGTTCTTGTTTCAGGTCGTGCAGCAGGCTGAGCCGCTGCCGTTCGAATTTCCGCACCCAGCGCTCGTAGACTTCGTGCAGCGGTATGGGGTTGATGAAATGCAGCTTCTCGCGGCCACGCTTGACCGTGCTCACCAGATTGGCTGCCTCCAGCAGGTCGAGGTGCTGGGTGGCGGATTGTCTTGCCATGTCCAGGTGTTCGCAAAGCTGACCGAGCGTCTGCCCGTTCTGCTCACACAGAAGGTCAAGCAGCCTTCTGCGTGTCGGGTCGCCCAGCGCTTTGAAAACTTTGTCGGCGTCCATCGGCCTCACTCTGTGGTGAGCCTATAATATGCAGGTAAATACCTGCATGTCAACTGGCAATTATCCGGCCTCGCAAGATTGGATGCGGGCTATTCGGACTCGGACGTTGATTGCGCGATGGGCCGCGCCGGCCATGTACCTGATGTCGGAGCCCTGCTTAGCGGCACCAAACTACGGACGTGAACCTGCAGGATTTCGTCTGAAGGCCTGCTAATAGCGCTGCAGCAGGGATTTGACAGGATGCCTATCGACCGCCGAGATTTCATCGTTCGTCGGTGGACCATCATAAGCATTCGAGATTGGCCGAAGCTTCCCAACTTCGTCATCCTAGGGCGAAGCAGGAGCCAAGCTCCGTCGCGGAGACCCTGGGATCCATGCCGCGACCTTGGCCGAAAATGCAGCGGAGCAGAATTCTACACCGCTGCAACGCTTTGAAGTCGCGGCATGGCAACTGTGTTCATGCGAAAGCTTTTTTGTCCCGAATGATGGCGTTTAGGACGACGAGAAGCTTCCTTGCGACGGCGATGATAGCCAGCTTCTTGGATCCTGAGCGGGCTGCGGTGGCGCTGTAGAAAACTCTGAAGCGCTCGCAGGCTCGGATGGCGCCGAGCGCTGCCATGTAGAGGGCCCGGCGCACGCGCGCTCGGCCGCCCTGGATCTGGCTCCTGCGATTGAGCTTGCCGCTCTTGTTGTCGAAAGGAGCAAGGCCGGCGAGTGCCGCGATCGACTTGGGTGAACGCAGGCCGAGCTCGGGCAGGTGCGCCAGCAGGGAGAATGCCGTGACCTTGGAAACACCGGGCACGGAGACCATCAGCGCGTTGTCGCGGGCCATATCCTCGGCTTGACCAATGGCCTCAGTGATCCGGCTCTCGAGCGCCTTGATGCGCGTGTTGAAGGTTGCGATCAGCTCTTCGAACTCGGTGATGACGGTCTCGTCGAAGGCCTCACTGAGCTGCTTCTTCAACTTTGCCCTGATCTCGACCAGTTGGTCTCGGAGGCGGGCAAGTGATTGAAGCCGCTCACCTTCCTCGCGCGGCGCCGGCTCGGCTTCAGGGTGGTAGCGACGACCATAGCCGCTCAGCATCCTGGCATCGAGACGATCGGTCTTGGCGCGCCGCGCCGTCGACCTCGCATAGTGGTGAGTGTGCGCCGGATTGTGTCGCGAGAAAGCAACGCCGGCCTTGGCCAACGCATGGCGCAGCAGCCGGTCATGGACCCCTGTCGCCTCCATGACCACAAAATCTCGGCCAGGATAGAGGCCTGCCACATAGGCAGCGATCGCTTCGATCTGGTTGTCGATGCGCTGGGAATGCCCGCTTGTCTCATCAAAAAAGTCGAGCCACTGCTTGGAGATATCGCAGCCGACGTAGTTCTGCATTATCATGTCCATGCCTCTTCCTGTGGTGCGGGGTCTGCTGCTAACAGCCCCGTGCAACTGTTCAGGTTGATGGTTCACCGGTGGGAAGGGACCGAGCCATGCCGCGGCCTGTCCTGTGAAAGGACGACCAGGATCCTCTCGGTCTCCTTCCCACTTCAAACATAGCATGGGAACAACACACAGGATCCTCGGGTCTGCGCTGCGTCGCTACGCTCCTTGCTTCGCCCGTGGATGACGAAGGCGCTGGGCGTTTGCGCCAATCGCCAAGGTATGCCCGCGATTCGTCAAAACTGCTCCAGGCGGATTTTAGGCGCCTTCGACCAGCACGATCTCGCCATCGGCGACCTTCTGACGGATGGCGGCGGCGCGCTGGTATTCCGGCGAGTGGTAGCAATCATGTGCGGCGGCGAGCGATTCGAATTCGATGATGACGTTGCGTGCGCGGCCCGGCCCTTCGGCCTTTTCATGTTCGCCACCGCGCGCCAGGAATTTCGCGCCGAAGCGCTCGAAGGCAGGCTTGGCGGCGGCGACATAGTCCTTGTAGCCTTCGGTGTCGCGTACATCGACGCGGGCGATCCAGTATCCCTTGGGCATTTGTTGTCTCCGAAGTCGTTCTTTTGGATTATGCGGCGCGCATTTCGTCAAGGATGGCTTCGGCCGCTGCGCGCCGGTCGCTTGCCGCGATGATAGGCCGGCCGACGACGAGGTGGCTGGCACCGTTGCGGATTGCCTGCCCCGGTGTCACGACGCGCTTCTGGTCGCCATGGTCGCTGCCGGCCGGCCGGATGCCGGGCGTCACCACCGCCATGTCGGGCCCGACGATGCGGCGCACCGCTTCGGCCTCCGCCGCCGAGCAGACGATGCCGCCCATGCCGGCATGCAGCGCCTGTTCCGAACGTCGCAGCACCAGCGTATGCGGGTCGTATTCGTAGCCGACATCGATCATGTCCTGCTCGTCCATCGAGGTCAGCACACTGACGGCAAGCAGGCAAAGGTCGCTGCCGCGCGCCGCTTCCACAGCCGCCGCCATCGCCTTGGGATAGGCGTGGATGGTCAGCATGGTCATGCCCATCTTGACGATGTTCTCGACGCCCTTGGCCACCGTGTGGTCGATGTCGAGCAGCTTCATGTCCAGGAATATCTTCGTTCCGCCGCTGGCCAGTTCCCTGGCGAAGTCGAGCCCGCCAGCGAAGGCCAGCTGATAGCCGATCTTGTAAAACGAGACGACGCCATCGAGTTCGAGCACCGCCTGCTCGGCTTGCTTCACGGTCGGTACATCGAGGCCGACGATCAGTCTTTCTTGCATGGATTGGGCCTGCATCGTTCCGGCAATCATGTCTCGATCCGGGTGGACAGCATGCGCGAGGTTTCGATCAGCGTGCGGCATAGGTGCTCCATCGATTTATGCAGTCTTTCGTCACGGAAATGGCCGTCCTCGTCGAAGGCGTCGCCGCCCTCCGGCACCGAACATTCCGGCGTCACCACCTCCATCTGGCAGCGCACCAGGACCGCGCGCAGATGGTTGATGCAGCGGACCCCGGCAAAGCGGCCCTTGGAGGACGAGCAGAGGCCGGCAACCTTGCCGGCCAGCGGCCGGACCGATCGGCCACCATCCCTGCGCACCCGGCTCACCCAGTCGATCGTGTTCTTGAGCAGCGGTGGAATGGAGCCGTTATATTCGGGCGTGGCGATCAGCAGCCCGTCATGGGCGATAATGAAGCGGCCGAGTTTCACGGCGTTTTCGGGAACGCCTCTTTCCTTTTCCAGATCCTCGTCGAGGATCGGCAGGGGATAGTCGGCGAGCGAGATGCGGGTCACCTCGGCGCCTTGCATGGCGAGTTCCTTTTGCGCCACGTCGGCGGTCCTGCCGCTGTAGGCGCCGCTGCGCACCGAGCCGGCGAAGACGAGGATTTTCGGGATCACTGCCATTGGCCACCCTTGTTCCCGGACAGGTACAGCCAAGGTTCGAGCAAATCAACGCGTTGGCGCCACAAAAGGTTCGAGATTAGCAGAAGCCCCCGAACTTCGTCATCCCTGGGCGAAGCAGGAGCGAAGCTCCGTCGCGCAGACCCTGGGATCCATGCCGCGACGATGGTCGGAGAGTGCCGCGGTGCAGAATCTTGCGCCGTAGCGGCGCCCAAAAGTCGCGGCATGGATCCTCGGGTCTGCGCTGCGTCGCTACGCTCCTTGCTCCGCCCGTGGATGACGAAATGAGAGATGTTTACGCCAATCGCCAAGGTATGCAGCCAGCGCTAGGAACCGCGAACGGCTCCGCACGGAGGAACTAATGCGCTCCGCGCCGGTAAATCCACAGCTGCGTCGGCGGGATGTTGCGGATGACGAAATGGAAATGTTCGACGCTGTAGTTACCACGGCCAGCCGGGATCGGCGACATCGGGCCATAGGTCAGCTGCACGATCGGTCGCCCGGCCGGGATGCGGTCGAGCAGGCTCTCGATATAGGCGATGCGCTGGGCGACCGGAAAGTTGAGCAGCGGCACGCCGGAGACGACGGAATCGAAGATCATCCCGCTCTTGTCGCCAAGCGTGGCGTTGAGGTTGAAGGCATCGCCCTCGATGACGTTGACGCCGGGATAGAGCCGCCGCAGATGGCGCACGAAATCCGTGGAATATTCGACGGCGTAGAGATTTTCAGGCCGCACGCCCTGCGCCAGGATGGCGCGGGTGATGACGCCGGTGCCGGGACCGACTTCGAGCACCGGCAGGTCGGATTTCGGATTGACGATCGAGGCCATCTTGCGGGCGGTGGTCGAACTGGTCGGCACGATCGAGCCGACCGTCTTTGGCTTATCGATCCAGCCCTTGAAGAATTTGAGCTCGTCGTCGAACTTTTCGGCAAGCGCCTTGCGCAGTCCGGGACGTGTCATGCAAGCTCTCCTCTCCTCAGCGCTCCCCTTCAAGCTACTTAACACTTGAGCGGCGCAAGGCAAGGCGCGGCCAGGCGCATGTCGTGGATAAGATAATCTTCGTCGCGTCTCAAGACAATGCGCGGGTCACGGATTTTCGCGACCCAAACCGGCTTCCGCCGCTGGCCAACGTGCATCAACGCTCGCCGAAGGACTCGAAGAAATCCTTCATGCGGGTGAAAAAGCCGCTCGATTGGGGCGAATTGTCCTGCGAGGAGAGCTGTTCGAACTCCTCCAGCAGTTCGCGTTGGCGACGGGTGAGGTTCTGCGGCGTCTCGACCGCGGTCTGGATGTAGAGGTCGCCGATATTGGGCTGGCGCAGCACCGGCATGCCCTTGCCCTTGAGGCGGAACTGGCGCCCATTCTGGGTGCCTTCCGGCACTTTCACCTTGGTCTGTGTGCCATCCAGCGTCGTCACCTCGAAGGAGCCACCAAGGGCGGCCGTCGTCATCGAGATCGGCACCTTGCAATAGAGATCGGCACCGTCGCGCTGGAAGAACTCGTGCGGCTTGACCGCCAGGAAAATATAGAGGTCGCCCGACGGCCCGCCGCGCAGGCCGGCCTCGCCTTCATTGGCAAGGCGAATGCGGGTGCCATCCTCGATGCCGGCCGGGATGTTGACCGACAGCGAACGCTCCTCGGTGACGCGGCCCTGGCCGGCGCATTTCGGACATGGGTCCTTGATCGTCTGGCCACGCCCCTGGCATTGCGGGCAGGTGCGCTCGATCGAGAAGAAGCCTTGCGTGGCGCGCACCTTGCCGTGGCCGTTGCACATCGAGCAGGTGACGGGCTGGGTGCCGGGCTTGGCGCCGCTGCCCGAGCATTCCGAGCAGGAGATCGAAGCCGGCACGCGGATCTGCGCGGTCTTGCCGGTAAACGCCTCTTCCAGCGAGATTTCCATGTTGTAGCGCAGGTCGGCGCCGCGTTCGCGGCCGCCCGACGAGCGGCGCTGGCGCCCGCCCATCATGTCGCCGAAAATATCCTCGAAGATGTCCGCGAAGCCGCCGGCGCCAAAGCCCTGCGCGCCGCCATTCATGCCGCCCTGCTCGAAAGCGGCGTGGCCGAAGCGGTCATAGGCCGCGCGCTTCTGCGGGTCCTTCAGCGTCTCGTAGGCTTCGTTGATTTCCTTGAACTTGTGCTCGCAGGAATGATCGCCGGGGTTGCGGTCGGGATGGAACTGCATGGCGAGCTTGCGGAAAGCGCTCTTGAGCTCCTTCTCGTCGGCGCCTTTTTGGACGCCCAGCGTCTCGTAGAAATCAGCTTTCATTTTTTCCCGCTGTCCGGATGCTCAACGTCTTGAAGCATTGTTGCGTCTCTTGCCGGCACTGACGCCTCGATTTAGGTGCGATGGAACCGCGATGCCAGTGTCGGCGCGGCTTTGCCCGCATTTTTTCGGCGTGGTCCGCTGTTTTTCCGCAAAGGGTTGCAAAAAAGCCCGGCTCTGTGCCGGGCTTTTCGCACTATCTTGCCGTCAAACGGTTCAGGCCGACTTCTTCTTGTCGTCGTCCTCGTCGATTTCCTCGAAATCGGCGTCGACAACGTCACTGTCCTTGGCGGCATCCGCCTTGGCGTCGGCTTCCGCCGCTTCCTTCTGCGAAGCCTCGTACATGGCCTGGCCAAGCTTCATCGAAGCCTCGGCAAGCGCCTGGCTCTTGGCTTCGATGTCGGCTGCGTCATCGCCTTCGGTCGCGGTCTTCAGCGCCGCGATCGCGTCGGAGATCGCCGTGCGCTCGGTTTCCGAAACCTTGTCGCCATATTCCTTCAGCGACTTCTCCGAGGAATGCAGCAGCGCTTCGGCCTGGTTGCGGGCTTCGACCAGCGCACGCCGCTTCTTGTCGGTCTCGGCATTGGCCTCGGCGTCCTTGACCATCTTCTCGATGTCGGCGTCCGAAAGACCGCCCGATGCCTGGATGCGGATCTGGTGCTCCTTGCCGGTGCCCTTGTCCTTGGCCGAAACGTTGACGATGCCGTTGGCGTCGATGTCGAAGGTGACCTCGATCTGCGGCACGCCGCGCGGCGCCGGCGGGATGCCGACGAGGTCGAACTGGCCGAGCGCCTTGTTGTCGGCGGCCATTTCGCGCTCACCCTGGAAGACGCGGATAGTCACGGCCGACTGACTATCCTCGGCCGTCGAGAACACCTGGCTCTTCTTGGTCGGGATCGTCGTGTTGCGCTCGATCAGGCGGGTGAACACGCCACCCAGCGTCTCGATGCCGAGAGACAGCGGCGTCACGTCGAGCAAAAGCACGTCCTTGACGTCGCCTTGCAGCACGCCGGCCTGGATGGCGGCGCCGAGAGCGACGACCTCATCCGGATTGACGCCCTTGTGCGGCTCCTTGCCGAAGAACTGCTTCACGATCTCCTGGATCTTGGGCATGCGGGTCATGCCGCCGACCAGGACGACCTCGTCGATCTCGCCGGCCTTCAGGCCGGCATCCTTGAGGGCCGCCTTGCAGGGGGCAATCGTGCGCTGGACCAGGTCATCGACCAGCTGCTCGAACTTGGCGCGCGTCAGCTTCAGCGTCAGGTGCTTCGGCCCGGTCGCGTCGGCGGTGATGAAGGGCAGGTTGATTTCGGTCTGCGTTGTCGACGACAGCTCGATCTTGGCCTTTTCAGCCGCCTCCTTGAGGCGCTGCAGGGCGAGCTTGTCGTTCTTCAGGTCGATGCCCTGTTCCTTCTTGAACTCGGCCGCCAGGTATTCGACCAGGCGCATGTCGAAATCCTCGCCGCCGAGGAAGGTGTCGCCATTGGTCGACTTGACCTCGAACACGCCGTCGCCGATTTCGAGCACCGAGATATCGAACGTGCCGCCGCCAAGGTCATAGACGGCGATGGTCTTGCCTTCCTTCTTGTCGAGGCCATAGGCAAGCGCCGCGGCCGTCGGCTCATTGATGATGCGCAGCACTTCAAGGCCGGCGATCTTGCCGGCATCCTTGGTTGCCTGGCGCTGGGCGTCGTTGAAATAGGCTGGAACGGTGATGACCGCCTTCTCGACCTTCTCGCCGAGATAGGCTTCCGCCGTTTCCTTCATCTTCTGCAGGATCATGGCCGAAATCTGCGAGGGCGACTGCTTCCTGCCGCCGGCCTCGACCCAGGCATCGCCATTGTCACCCTTGATGATCTTGTAGGGGACAAGCTTCTTGTCCTTTTCCGTCACCGGATCGTCATAGCGGCGACCGATCAGGCGCTTGACCGCGAAGATGGTGTTTTCAGGATTGGTGACCGCCTGGCGCTTGGCCGGCTGGCCGACGAGACGTTCGTCGTCGCCGCTGATGGCGACGATGGAAGGCGTCGTGCGCGCCCCTTCCGCATTCTCGATTACCTTCGGCTCCTTGCCATCCATGATGGCGATACAGGAGTTGGTGGTGCCAAGATCGATACCGATTACTTTTGCCATTTTTCTAATCTCTCCGCTAAGCAGGCTCTCAGGACCCGTACAGGCATTCCGACGAAAGCCCCTGTTCACAAGAAATTCCGTTCCGGCAACCGGCGTTCCGGCACCGAACGGCTTGGCGCGTATATAAGAACAGGCTGCAGCGCGCGCAAGCATTCTGCGCAAGGCTTCCATGAACCTTTCCACTTCCGCCCGCGACTGATCTCCAGGTGCCGCATGGTGCGGCCCGGAAAGGAAGCACCCATGACCTATAACCCAGAGGCTCCGCGGTCTCCGGGAACAACGGGAGCTCGGCGCGACCACCGCCTTCGGGACGGGGTCGATGCGCTGGGCTTTCCGCTGATTCCGTTGACCCAGCGTAAGAGCAGGCGTATCGTGACAATGAGGAAAGCAGACAATTCGATCAGGGAAGAACGAGCCGGACCGCCGCGCCTTGCCCTGATTTGCGCGGCCCAACCGGACATTTCTCCCGTCGACTACGGGGGGAGTGTCATGTCTCGCATCCGCGACTCGTTCGTGTCGTCTCTTGATGGACATTTACGCGGTATCGCGCACGCAAGCGGCGGATTGCTGGCGCTGGCGCTCAGCGCCGGTCTGTGGCTGGGCGCCGCGCAGGCGCAGGAAACCCGGATCATCTATCCCGGTTCCATGGCGGTGACCGGATTTTCCGGCACCATCATTCCCAATTTCGACGAGGGCCTGCCGCCCGGCGTCGATCCGGTCGACGAAACCTTCATCGACGCCACGCGCGCCACCTTGCGCGTGTTCGACGTCTCGCATCTGGGCGGGCCGGCCGCCGGCCAGCTTGTCAACACGCCGCCGCCTTTCGAGGTGACGGCAGACCAGATCGGCCAGGTGTTCGGCGTCACCTATGACGACGGCGTGCGCGACGGCGTTCCATCAGGCATTCCCAATCTCTATGCCGGGGCCACCTCGCTGCACGGCATCCGCATCGTCACGCCGGACGCCGACGATGACGGTCGCCCCGAGCGGCAGCGCCGCGGCACACCAGGCGCCACCTTCATGGATGGCCAGTTCGGCACCGAAAACGGTGGCGGGCCGGGCACCATCTGGAAGATCGACGGCATCACCGGCCAGGTCTCCAAATTCGCCGACATCGACACCAACAGCGGTCCCGGCATCGGCAACCTGACCTTCGACGCCGCTCACCGCCAGTTCTTCGCCTCCGACCTCGATACCGGCCTGATCCATCGCATCGACGCCGCCGGCGCGCTGATCGACAGCTTCGACCATGGCGTTGCCGGGCGCCCCGCGCATGGGCTCGTTCCCGTCGCCGACGATGGTTCGGTGATGGACATACAAGGCGCGGCTTTCGACAGCGAAGACCCCGACAGCTGGGGCTACACGCAGGACGAGCGCCGCATCTGGGCCGTTTCCTATCATGGCGGCCGGCTTTATTATTCGGTCGGTGAAAAGTCGGAAATCTGGTCGGTGGGCATCGCCCGCGACGGCACTCTCGCCGGCGACCCGCGTTGGGAACTGACGGTCAAGGCCGACAAGGACTACGCCGTCACCGACATCGCCTTCGACAACAGCGGCTTCATGTACCTGGCCCAGCGCGGCCCGGTCGAGAACCGCTACGACTACAGCCAGTTCGCCGATTCCGGCAAGGGCGAGGTCATCCGCTACTTCAGAGAGAACCCGGACGATCCGGAAACGGAATCGGTCTGGGTCGAAGTGCCGCAGGAATACGCGGTCGGCTTCCCGCAGGGCAACCGGCAGTCGGCCGGCGGCCTCGACCTGCAATATGGCTATGATGCCGACGGCAATCTCGACACTTCGGTCTGCACCCAGACGCTGGTCAACACCGGCGACAAATTGCGCGACAATCCGGCTCTCGCCGAACAGCTCGCCGCCGGCGGGCCGTTCGCCGTGCATGGCGTGCAGATCACGCCCAAGGAGCTGGTCAAGCCGGCCAATGTGCCGCCCTTCGGCTCCTGGTTCGTCGACTTCGACAGCTATTTCGACGACCCGGAGGTCGAGGGCCATGTCGGCGACGTCGCCGTCTGGCATCCCTGCGAAGGCCGCGCCGGCTATTATGAAGAAATCCCGGGCGGCTATCTGCCGCCATTCTATCCGCCGGACTTCCCACCGCCCGGCAATCTGCCTCCATGTCTCGATGTCGACGACGTCCAGTACTACTGCACGCCTTCCGGCCTCGAGGCCGATCTCTATCTCCATGACCATGCCGGCTTCGGCGGCGATTCGATCAAGGCCCAGTCCAGGACGCCAGGCGTCGGGGTAACCACCCGGCAGTCGCATGCGCCCGGCAAGCCTTACACGATCGACATCACCGGCCACTATCCGGGCGACACAGTCGATGTCGGGCTCTGCTTCTACAGGAAGTCCGACAAGGACAAGGGTGGTTACTACCCTTGCTGCAAGATGACTTTGCCGCTCAGAACCCCAGCCGTCAGCTGCGAACGTTGAGGAGGGGAAGATGAAAAATCTCGCACTCTCCCCGCTCGCCCAGAACAGCCGATCAACCGGCACTCAAACAACCGTCATGGAGACGATCATGAAACCCCTGTCATACGCCAGGCGCGGCGCGCGCTGGCTGATGGCGGCCGGTATCGCGGTCGCCACGCTCGCCCCGATACAGAGTTTTGCGGAGGACGCTGCCCCGATCACCCCGGAGCTGAAGCTCGATCTCGACAGTTCGCGCGTCATCACCCCGAGGCCTGACCGGGTCGTGCCCTTCTTCACCAAGAAAGGCACTCAAAGAGGCTGCGACTACGTCGTCTATTCGCTGAGCTTCGGCCTGCGCGGCGATCCGCGGGGCCTTGCCGACCCGAGCCTCGAGGCCAGGCTGAAGAAGGTCAGGGTCGACTTCAAGGATCAGCTTCCGCACGGCCTTGAGATCGTCAACGTCAATGTGTCCGGCGACGGCACGGATTCGTCCGGCGGACCGCTGCCGGGGGCGACGATCAGCACGTCGGCAAATCCGAACGACACGGCTGTCGTTTCCGATTTCCGCATCTCCACTTCCGATCTCGACGGCGTCGGCGCTCCCAACGAGCGCGTCATCAACTTCGTGATCACGGCCAAGATCGATCATGGGGCATTTCCCGCGCCGACGATCATCGACAACCAGGGCATGATCAAGGTGACCGCCGGACCGGGCACCGGGACCATCATCCCGTCGCAGGATCCGAGCAAGCCCGACGACGGCGACTTCAAGACCGGTGAAAAGACCTCGATCAAGATCGACGTCACCAAGTGCAACCCGCCACCGCCACCTCCCGGCAAGGAATGCTTCAAGGTGGAGCGCGGCACGGTCGACTGCGTGCCAGGCGGCGGCGCCTTCATCTACCACATGCCGGTCGGCCCAGAGATGGGCGGCAAGTGGGTGCAGGTGTCGACGACCACGCCCGGCATCATCATCATCCCCGACACGCAGCTGGTGCCGGCGGGCGGCGGTGTGCTCAACTGGAAGATCGTCGGCGCCTCGCCCGGCGACGTCATCCACCTCATCGTCACCGGCATCGAAACCTATGCCGGTCCGAAGGAAGGCTGGGGCTTGTGCTGCACGCAGACGATCGACATCGTCATCCCGCGAGACCAGAGGTGCCCGCCCAAGGACAAGGAACCGGACCTCAAGGTCGAGAAACGCGCTGACGTGACGCGTTGCACGATGGGCGGCGGCTGCGACTTCACCATCAGGGTCACCAATGTCGGCACCGGTGCCTACCACGGCAAGATCGTGCTCGACGAGGTGACGCTGCCGGCCGGCTCGACGCTCGATTCAGGGCCCAATCCGCCCTGGGTCTGCGTGCCCGGCACCACCCCGATGACGTGCACCTATCCGGTGACCACGCTCAATCCGGGGGCCTCCATCGACCTCAAGCTCGGCTTCAAGCCGGCCGGGGGCTGGCAAGGCAGCGTCTTGCGCAACTGCGCCACCTATAATTATGGGGCCAGCGGCAAGCCGCTTTTCGGCAGCCAATCGAATGATCGCGGCTGTGCCTCGATCCCGATCTGCCGGCGTGGCGATCGTGACCGCGACTGCCGGCCGCCCGTCGAAAAGAAGGTCGACCTGATCCTGAAGAAGCGTGCCCGCATCCCGGTCTGCACGGCCGACGGCATCTGCTATTTCGTGATCGACATCATCAACAACGGCACATCAACCTATAACGGGCCGTTGACGGTGATCGACAGCTATTCGGGCGGTGCCCCGTCCTCCTCGACCTTCGGCCCGAGCCCGCCCTGGACATGCGGACCGAACGGCCCCGGCCAGTTCCGCTGCGACAATGCGGGAATCTCGCTGCCTCCGGGCGCCTCGACACCGATCGTCGTCAAGGCGGTCATGCCGGCCGGCTACCAGTCGGACACGGTGGAGAACTGCGCATTGGTGAAGGCCATCCCCGGTGAAGACGACCTCACCAACAACAAGGCCTGCGCCAAGGAACGCTTCCGTCATCCCAATGGCGGCAAGCCCATCGTGCGCATCACCAAGGTGTGCAACGGCTCGCTCGCCGGCGCCGCGGTCGTCTCTTGCCGCATCACCGTCATCAGCCTTGGCACCGCTGCCCCAACCGGTCCGGTGCGGGTCAACGATGCCGCCACGCTGGTGGCTGGCGGCGCGCCCGTCCAGATCCAGACCGTCACCCCTGACGGCGCGGAATGGGCGTGCGGACCGGTCCCGGCCAATGCGCTGTCGTGCCAGATTCCCGGTGCCGTGATGACACCTGGAACCAGCCGCCACTTCGACGTGACGGTTTCGGCGAACGGCGCGTTCGAGAACTGCGCGCGGGGTTCGTATGGTCCGGCGCCGGGCGACGACATCGTCTATCCGATCGGCCAGGCCTGCGCCAAGGGCGGCGGCTCTTCGACCATCCGTGTCGAAAAGACCGGCGACCGCGAATGCAAGCTCGGCCAACCCTGCTCGTTCGAGATCACCATCACGAACGACGGCACAAGCCCCTTCTCCGGGCCGGTCCGCATCGGTGATGCGATCGGCGTGGAGGGTTTCGGCAGGCTGGAAGGCGTTGAGATCATTTCGATCCAACCGCCCTTCGGCTGCTCGCCGGAGCCGGCGACCTTGCCGCTGTCCTGCATTGCCAACCTGACGCTGGGCGCCGGCGAAAGCCGGGTGCACCATGTCACCGTGGTCATTCCCGACGACGGCCGCCTGGCCAATCTGCGGGGCAACGTCAGCGGCCAGAACTGCGTCGGCGTCCTGTCTCCCGACACGCGGGTGCAAGGCGGCGGCGACGTGCTTGGCGGTGACCTGACAAATGTGCAGGGCGATCGCGGCAGGGCCTATGCCTGCCATCCCTTCGCCATCAGCCAGGAGACCAAGAAGGAATGCTCGGCGGGCTTCGTCTTGAACGATGCCGGCCGGTGTGTCTGCCCGCGCGGTACGACGTTCCGCAACGGCCAGTGCTCGCCAGGCGGCGGTATCGTGCCGAAGCCGGAGCCGAAGCGCTGCGTGCTGCTCGAAGGCCAGATCCGCACCGAGGACGGACGCTGCGTCTGCCCACGCGGAACCGGGCTTGAGAACGGCAAATGCGTCAGGACCGACAAGCCCGAGCAATGCACCGTCCGTGGCCAGATCCACAATTCGGATGGCGATTGTGTCTGCCCCAGGGGTACGGAAGTCAGGGACAATGCCTGCCGTCCGATCCGGCCGAAGCCCGAGCAGTGCACGATCCGTGGCCAGGTCCACAATGCCGACGGCGATTGCATCTGCCCGAGAGGGACCGAGGTGCGCAATGGCGCCTGCCGTCCGATCCGGCCGAAGCCCGAGCAGTGCACGATCCGTGGCCAAGTCTACAATGCAGACGGCGATTGCGTCTGCCCCAAGGGTACGGAAGTCAGGGACAACGCCTGCCGTCCGATCCGGCCAAAGCCTGAGCAGTGCACGATCCGTGGCCAGGTCCACGACGCCAACGGCGATTGCGTCTGCCCGAAGGGTACCGAGGTGCAGGGCAATGCCTGCCGGCGCAAGCAGCCGACGCAGGAGCAGTGCGACATACGCGGCCAGGTCCATAACAAGCGCGGCGAGTGTGTCTGTCCGCGTGGGACCGAAGTGATCGACGGCGCATGCCGCAAGCCCAGGCAGGAGGTGGAATGCGCACCGGGCTCGCAGATGATCAATGGCCAGTGCCAGCCGATCATCAGACGGCGCTGCCCTGAAGGCACGATCGGGCGGTATCCGAACTGCCGTCCGGTCCGCGGGCAACCGTCGCTGGAGCTCAACCCGGGCCTGCTGCTGCAGGTACTGCCACGGCGCCAGCCGCAGGTCGATCAGCAGCAGGATCCGGATCCAAACAGAATCCTGAAACTCCAGCAGCAATAGGAATCTGCTCGACGCCAGACCAGGAACCCGCCGGAGCAATCCGGCGGGTTTTTCGTCAATGCTCCGGGGCAAGTGGAAATTGGCTGCGACACGATCGGAGACGCCGCAACGCCAGTGCATCCGCCGCGCCCGCGCTCTCGACAAGTTGGCTGGAGCGCATTAGGCAGTCGATAGAGTGGCCGGACGAAAAAGGCGCTCGGAAAGGCCGCACCCATGAGCAAAAAGACCCTGATCGCACCCTCGGTGCTGGCGTCGGATTTTTCCAAACTAGGTGATGAGGTCGAAGCGGTGGTGGCGGCCGGCGCCGACTGGATCCATCTCGATGTGATGGACGGGCACTTCGTGCCCAACATCACCTTTGGCCCGCCGGTGATCAAGGCGATCCGCGACCGCACCAAGGCCTTCTTCGACTGCCATCTGATGATCGCCCCGGCCGACCCCTATCTGGCCGCTTTTGCCGAGGCCGGCTGCGATGGCTTGACCGTGCATGCCGAGGCCGGGCCGCATCTCGACCGCTCGCTGCAGACCATCAGGAACCTTGGCAAGAAGGCCGGTGTGTCGCTCAATCCGGCAACGCCGGAAAGCGCGGTCGAATACCTGCTCGACCGGCTCGACCTGATCCTGATCATGACCGTCAATCCGGGCTTCGGCGGCCAGGCCTTCATTCCGGCGATTGTGGACAAGGTGAAGCGGGTCAAGGCGCTGATCGGCGGCCGGCCGATCCGCATCGAGATCGACGGCGGCGTTTCGGCCGAAACCGCGCCGCTGGTGACCGCCGCCGGCGCCGACGTTCTGGTGGCGGGCGCCGCCATCTTCAAGGGCGGCAGCGTCGAAGCCTACCGGCAAAACATCCAGGCGATCAGGACGGCAGCCGACAACGCAGTCGGCTAACTCACGGCGCATTCCGTCTTCAATCAATCCGATATGCCGGCCAAGGGATCTGGTGCCGGAGCGCGGCTTATGAGGATATGATGCCCCAAAGCGGCAGCCGGCCTGATTCGGTTCCAATGTTCGTCGCCAGCGCGCACAACAGAACAGGTGGTCTCACGCGCATACAAAAGAACAGGGAATAGATTCTCCTGCGTGCATACAAAACATGTTAAGTTTCCACAGGTTGTGGGAACGCGCGGAATTACAGCATCGAGCCCTGGAAAGTCGCATATTTCTTTGTGCTTGAGTACAATAGCGTGATCTTCTGCTTGAGCACACGACCGCAGGCGCTGTATGGTACATATGCGAAAAAGGGGGATGTTTTCGGACTCGAATTGCCCAAAATAAAAATTAGGGACAAGGAGTCGCTGTGACATATGGAGCTGCCAATCTGAGCGACGACGGCGCAGGCTCCAAGAGCACGCTTGCCAGCACCGTCTATCAGCAATTGCGTGACGACCTTCTCGGTGGTGTTCTTGAGGCCGAGAGCAAGTTGCGGGTCGAGTGGGTGGTTTCCAAATATGGGGCTGGCGCCTCCCCTGTCCGCGAGGCCCTCAATCGCCTCGCTTCGGAAGGGCTTCTCGGCCGCCACGACCAGCGCGGCTTCTTCATCATGCCGGTCAGCGCGTTGGAACTCGAAGAGCTGACGCGCACGCGCTGCTGGCTCGAGGAGCGGGCGCTTCGCGAATCCATCGCCCACCGCACCGCCGAATGGGAAGAACAACTCGTTCTGGCGCTGCATCGCCTGGGCCGCGCGTCACGTTTTTCGCCGCAGGATCCCGTCTCGCTCAATCCGGATTGGGAACGGCTGCACCGCATCTTCCATAGGGTGCTGATTTCGGCCTGCCGGTCGCAATGGCTGGTGGGATTCTGCGACCAGCTTTCCGATCACGCCTATCGCTACCGGCAAATGGTCAATGACGGCGAAGGCGTCCAACGCGACGATTTCGGCGAGCATCGCCTGATCGCCGAATGTGCCCTTGATGGCAATGCCGACGGC
The DNA here is from genome assembly GCF_040317535.1 of Mesorhizobium sp. M1409. Lineage (NCBI taxonomy): Bacteria > Pseudomonadati > Pseudomonadota > Alphaproteobacteria > Hyphomicrobiales > Phyllobacteriaceae > Mesorhizobium > Mesorhizobium sp. M1409. The sequence continues at coordinate 41,909 of NZ_JAMYKV010000025.1, read as the reverse complement.
GCCGTCGAGGCATTGATCAACCACTACCAACTGACCGCCGCCATGTGCATGAAACGCCTCAAGCAGGACGAAGCTACAAAGGTGATCGCCGGCAAGGCTGCCCGGCGATAGCGGTCGTTTCCGGCGGTCTTTTATAACCCATTGCTGGTAGCCTGTGGCATCGGCACGGCCGACGTGACCCGCTGTCGGCGGCCTTGACGGCGCGGCCAAGAACCGCGAACTCTTCGCCGCCAAGGCATGCCGCTCCAGGCGCATGTGCAAGGCCCGCCGTTCCGCCACCCCAGGGAAATCTTCATGAGCAATCATCTGTTCGACGCGTTCCGGTCCCGGATGCCGGCGCCTGGGCGCCTGCTGATGGAAACCGATGATGGCCGCTCGCTCAGCTATGGCGACATGCTGGAGCGCTCGGCACAGCTCGCGCATGCGCTCTTGCAACTGGATGTCGAACCCGGCGACCGGGTCGCCGTGCAGGTCGAGAAGAGCCCTGAGGCGGTCCTGCTCTATCTCGCCTGCCTGCGCGCCGGCGCCGTCTTCCTGCCGCTCAACACGGCCTACACATTGACCGAGCTGGAGTATTTCTTCGGCGATGCCGAGCCACGGCTGGTCGTCTGCGATCCGGCAAGGGCGGCCGACATCGGCGCGCTGGCGGAAAAAACGGGCGCCGTCGCCGTCACGCTCGGCCGCGACGGCCAGGGATCGCTGACCGATCAGGCCTCGCGGCTGCCGACGGATTTTCATGACGTGGCGCGCGGGCCGGATGACCTCGCGGCGATCCTCTACACTTCGGGAACCACGGGCCGCTCGAAGGGCGCCATGCTCAGCCACGAGAATCTCGCCTCCAACGCGCGCGTGCTGGTCGAGCACTGGCGCTTCACCGGAGACGACGTGCTGATCCACGCATTGCCGATCTTCCACACACACGGCCTGTTCGTCGCCACCAACGTCATCCTGGTGGCCGGCGGCTCAATGCTGTTCGAGCAGAAGTTCGATCCGGCCCGCATCGTCACGCTTTTGCCGCGCGCCACGGTTCTGATGGGCGTGCCGACTTTCTATGTGCGCCTGCTGCAGCAGGATGGGCTGGGCCGCGAGGCGGCGAAAAACATCCGTGTGTTCATTTCCGGTTCGGCGCCGCTGCTGGCCGAGACGCACAAGGCCTGGCGCGAACGAACCGGCCACGCGATCCTCGAACGCTATGGCATGACCGAGACCAACATGAACACCTCGAACCCCTATGAGGGTGAACGGCGCGCCGGTACGGTCGGTTTCCCCTTGCCCGGCGTCACGCTTCGCATCGCCGATCCCGACAGCGGCGCAGCGCTCGCCCAAGGCGAGGTCGGCATGATCGAGGTCAAGGGCCCAAACGTCTTCGGCGGCTATTGGCGCATGCCGGAGAAGACCAAGGCGGAATTCCGCGCCGACGGCTTCTTCATCACGGGAGATCTCGGCATCATCGATGCCGACGGCTACGTCTACATCGTCGGCCGCGGCAAGGACCTGGTCATTTCCGGCGGCTACAACATCTATCCGACGGAACTCGAAAGCGAGATCGACGCGCTCGACGGGGTTAGCGAAAGCGCCGTCATCGGCGTTGCCCATCCGGATTTCGGCGAAGGCGTCACCGCTGTCGTCGTGCGTGCGCCGGCATCGCGGATCACCGGCGCCGAAATTCTCGGCGCCATCGCCGGACGCGTGGCGAAATACAAGCACCCAAAGCGGGTGATCTTCGTCGACGAACTGCCGCGCAACACCATGGGCAAGGTGCAGAAAAATCTTTTGCGCGAGACATATAAGGATCTCTACACAGCCTGAAATTGGAGGCGCGGCCGGTCGGTCAGCCTTGGGCGCCAGCCTCAAAAACCTTGCCGCCACCGATCCAAACGCTCTTCATGTCGAGATCGTCCGACAGCGAAACGATATCCGCCGCCGTGCCTTTGGCGAAGCGGCCGAGCCGGTGCGACTGGCCGATCGCCTGCGCCGGATAGAGCGAGGCCATGCGCAACGCTTCTGACAGGTCCAGCCCGACAACCCGGTGGACGTATCGAACCGCCGAGATCATGTCGAGATCGGCACCCGCCAGCGTTCCGTCGGCAAGCCGCAAACTGCCATCCTTGCGGTAGATGGTGCGGCCGTTCAGCGTGAATGAGGTCATGTCGGTGCCGATTGTTGCCATGGCGTCGCTGACCAGCACGATCTTGCCGGGACCTTGCTTGGCACGCAGCGCGATCTTGATGGTGGCGGGATCGACATGGATGCCGTCGGCGATAAGACCGGCGGACAAGGTGCCGATGTCGATGGCCGCGCCGGCCAGACCAGGCTCGCGATTGCCGATCTGGCTCATTGCGTTGAACAGATGGGTGACCACGCTCGCGCCGGCTTCGGCGAAGGTGCTGGCGGTGGCGTATCCGGTGTCGGAATGGCCAAGACTGACGATGACGCCGGCCTTGGCGAGTGCCGCGACGCGTGCCGGCTCGACGGATTCCGGCGCTACGGTGGTGAGCAGCACCGGCAGTTTTTGCCGCGCCGCGATCAGCATCGCCTGGTCGGCATCCGACATCGGCCGGATCAGCGCCGGATCATGCGCGCCCTTGCGGGCGATCGACAGATGCGGGCCTTCGAGATGCAGGCCGAGAAAACCGGGCATCTTCCGCAGCGCCGCGGCTTCGCCGGCGGCGACGGCGGCGGCGGTGATGTCGGGCGTGTCGGTGATCAGCGTCGGCAGCAGCGCCGTCGTGCCGAAGGGCGCATGTGCCTTGCAGATGGTTTCGAGCGAGGCGACATCGGGATGGTCGTTGAGCATGACGCCGCCGCCGCCATTGACCTGGAGGTCGACGAAGCCGGGCACGAGCATGCCGCCGCCGGTCTCGATGACGCGGACATCGGCGGCTATGGCACCGGAGGGCAAAATAGCCTCGACGAGGCCGTCGCGCACGACCAGCGCGTGGCCGTCATGCCAGTCGTCGCCGTCGAAAATCCGGGCGCCGGTCAGGGCAAAACGGTCGCTCATAGCGTCTCCGTCACCTTGCGAAGATTGCGCGGCGTGTCCGGATCGAGACCGCGATGGCGGGCAAAGGCCTCGACGAACATGTAGAAGGAAACGATCAGCGCCAGCGGGTCGGTCAGGGGATGGCCGGTGGCGACATGCGGCAGGGGCACGGCACGCTGGGCAAGCGCGGAGGTGACGAACACCGGCGCGCCCTTGGCCGCCAGGCTGTCGGCGGCCTCGGCGACTGATGGCTCCGACGCGTCGCGCGCGGCCAGCGCCAGCACCGGAAAATCGGGGCCGATCAGCGCCAGCGGGCCATGCATGACTTCGGCGGCGCTGTAGGCCTCGGCGTGCATGCCGCAGGTTTCCTTGAATTTCAGCGCCGCCTCGTTGGCCATCGCCGCCGATGGTCCGCGGCCGAGGATGAACAGCGACTTCTGCTTCTCGATCGTTTCGGCCAGCACGCTCATCCAGTCGCAGGTGATCGCCTTGCGGAAATGCTCCGGCAAGCGGGCCAGTGCCGTCAGGAGCGCATCATCGCCGGTGGCATGCGCCATCAAAGCGAGGCCGGCAACGGCGGAATTGATGAAAGTCTTGGTCGCCGCCACGCTGCGCTCGGGGCCGGCCAGTATATCGATGGCGTAATCCGAGGCACGCGCCAGCGGCGAATCGGCGGTGTTGGTGATGGCGATGGTCAGGGCGCCGCCGGCTCGCGCGGTTTCGGCCATGGCAACGATGTCGGGGCTCTTGCCCGACTGCGAGATCGCCAGGCAGGCCGAGCCGGCGAGCCTGAGCTTGCGGCCATAGATCGAGGCGATGGACGGTCCGACCGATGCGACGGCGAGGCCCGCCGTCAGCTCGACGGCATACTTCATGAAGGTCGCGGCATGATCGGACGAGCCGCGCGCCACGGTAACGACAAACTGCGGGTCGCGTTCGCGTATGCCGCGCCCGGCCTCGGTCAATACCGCGCCGGAGCCGTCGAGCAGGCGGGCGACGGCTTGCGGGATCTCCGCGATCTCGCGCCGCATATGGGTCGGCTTCGTTGGCTCTGTACTCATGGTCGGCCCTCTTCGCTTGGCCCCGCCAGCCGCAGTTCGGCGACGAAATCATAGGCGTCGCCCCGGTATATAGAGCGGGTGAATTCGATCACCTTGCCGCTCGCCAGATAGGAAATGCGTTCGATATGCAGGCCGGCGACGCCCGGTGATACTTCGAGCAGGCGCGCGTCGCTGTCGCCGAGATTGGCGGCGGAAATGCGCTGCACAGCCCGCACCGGCCGGTTGCCGGTCAATTCCAGCGCCGCATAGAGCGAGGAGCCTATATCAGCCGGGTCGGGCAATACTCTCGCCGACAGCGAGGCGCGTTCGATCGCCAGCGGCGTGTCATTGGCAATGCGCAGGCGAGCCACCCGAGCCACCAGTTCGCTCGACGACAGGCCGAGCACCATCATCTCGTCGGGCGAGGGCGCGTAAAGGCCGCGATCGAGCCAGGCCGAACGCACCGCCATGCCGCGCCGCGCCATGTCCTCTGTAAATGAGGTCAGCCGCGACAGCGACTGTTCGACGCGCTCCATGCGCGGCGCGACGAACGTGCCGGAACCATGGCGCTGGACCAGTATGCCGCCCTTGACCAGGTCTTGCACCGCCTTGCGCACGGTGACGCGCGAAATGTCGGCCTTGGTGGCGATGTCGCGCTCGGAGGGCAGTGCGTCCCCCGGCCCGATCAGGCCGCGATTGACCGCATCCTCGATGCTCTTGCGAAGCTGCAGGTAGAGCGGCGCGCCGCTCTGCGACGACTGTTTCAGCATGGCGAAGATCTGGTCGGCGGCCTCGCTCATCGAGCCGCCTCCGCGCGTCCAGTGAAAAGGCGGACCGCCATCTGCACGGCGCCGCCCAGCGCGTCGTCGAGCGGCGGCTTGAGCAGCGCCCGGTAGCGGGCCGACAGGCGCGGCGCGTAGAGCGGAGCCAGCCCGCCAAGCAGGCAGAGCGGCGCGTCGTCCGAAAGGTCGAGCGCGCCGAGCGAGGCTTCGACGTCGGCGACCGCCCTGTCGAGGATCCAGTTGGCGATGCTGTCGCCCTTCTCGGCATGCTCGAACACCTTGGGTGCGAAGCCGCCGAAATCGCCGGGCTTGGCATTGGTGGTGAATTCGACCACGTCCTCCGGATTGTTGCGGAAAACGGCCAGCATGCTCAGCGTCAACGGCGAACCCTCGCGGACGCCGTCATAGGCAAGCAGCGTCTGCTCGAGCAGGTCGCGGCCGATGCGGGCGCCGCTGCCCTGGTCGCCGACCTGGAAACCCCAGCCGCCGATGGCGCGCGATTTGCCGTTCTTGCGCGCCATATAGGCGGTGCCGGTGCCGAGGATCGCCATGGCGCCGTCACCGGAGCCGACAGCGCCTTCCAGCGCGATCTCGGCGTCGGTCTCGACGCGGCTGATGCTGAACGGCAGGATCGCTTCGAGCTGCTGCCGGTAGGTGCCGACATTGGCGCCGGCGAGGCCAAGAATTGCCGGTGTCTGCGGGATCAGGTCCGGGTCCTGCCCGGCGTCGATGAACGCCTGCCGCGCCGCCTCGACGATGTTCGACCGGGCGCCGGTCAGATCGGTGCGGATGTTGGCGGCGCCGCTTTTGGCGCGGCCAACAACAGTGCCGTCCGCTGTCGCCAGGGCTGCCCGGCAGCTGGTGCCGCCGCCATCGATTCCGAGCACGAAATTCACACGATTTCTCCTCCGAGAAGATAATACCAATAAAATACCAATAGCCAAGGGTTAATTTCCGGCTCAAAAAAATTAGGGCGTATTTTATTGAATAATCAAGGTATTCCGTCGCTTCGCCGATTTCCAGCCCACGAGTTCGTTAATGCGTGTGGACAAGTGGTATTTTTTTGGTATTGTTCTGGTATTGGAGGAACCGGGATGGCCGAAACGCGCACCGAAGCGCTTCATAAAAATGCCGAGGGGCTGGATATCCAGACTCCGGACGCCATCCTTTCCTATTTGGCCGATGCGCAGATTGAAGCTGCGAAAGTGGTGCGCCATGCCATTCCTTCCATTGCCAGGGCGGCCGAAATCGTCGCCAGCAGACTGAACGGCGGCGGCAAGCTTGCCTACGCGGCGGCCGGCAGCTCGGGCCTGATGGCGCTGGCCGATGCGCTGGAGTTGCCTGGCACCTTCGGCATTCATCGCGACCGCATCGCCATCCTGATCGCCGGCGGCGACGAGGCCTTCCGGACGCTGGCCGGCGGACCGGAAGACGACACCGAGGAGGCCGCGGCAGCGGTCGTCAATGCTGGCCTCGGCAGCAGCGATTGCCTGATCGCCATTTCCGCCAGCGGCACCACACCCTATGCGGTGCGGGCCATCGAGGAAGCCGCTCGCCGTGGTGCAGCGACGATCGGCATCGCCAACAACCGGGACTCGGCGCTGCTTCGCCAGGCGCAAACCGCCATCCTGCTCGAAACGCCGCCGGAGCTGATCGCCGGCTCGACGCGGATGGGCGCCGGCACCGCCCAGAAGATCGCGCTCAACATGCTGTCGACGCTGACCGCGGTCCATCTCGGCCATGTCCATGATGGCTACATGGTCAATCTGATGGCCGACAACATCAAGCTGCGCGACCGCGCGGCGCGCATCGTCGCCGCCGTCAGCGGGCGCGGCACGGACGAAGCGGCCCGCCTGCTCGAGAAGAGCGGCGGCGCGGTCAAGACCGCCATTCTGCTCGCCGCCGGCGCCGACAGTGCCGATGCGGCGCGGAAGATACTGGAAGAGGCCGGCCAGAAGCTGCGGCCGGCCCTTTCCGCTATAGAGGGGAGCAAGGGGCGCACTGCCTCCGTTCTCATCAAAACCGAACCTGAAAAAGGTCAACAGGGAGACTGAGCATGACAACGAAACTACTGACGGCACTGCTTTTGGGCACCAGCATTCTCGGCTCGGCCGGGGTGGCTTATGCCGACGTAACGCTCAACATCGAAAGCTGGCGCGGCGATGACCTTGCCATCTGGAAGGACAAGCTGATCCCGGCGTTCGAAGCCAAGAACCCGGGCATCAAGGTGGTGTTCGCACCGTCGGCTCCGACCGAATATGACGCAGCCCTCGGCGCTAAGCTCGCCGCCGGCTCGGCGGGCGACCTGATCACCTGCCGCCCGTTCGACAAGTCGCTTGAACTGTTCAAGAAGGGCAACCTTGCCGATCTCTCGGCGCTGCCCGGCATGGAAAACTTCTCTCCGGTGGCCAAGTCCGCCTGGCAGACAGACGACGGCAAGGTGAGCTTCTGCGTGCCGATGGCCTCGGTCATCCACGGCTTCATTTACAACAAGGACGCCTTCGACAAGCTCGGCATCAAGGTGCCGGAGACCCGCGACGAGTTCTTCGCCGCGCTCGACAAGATCAAGGCCGACGGCACCTACATCCCGATGGCGATGGGCACCAAGGATCTCTGGGAAGCCGCGACCATGGGCTACCAGAACATCGGCCCCAATTACTGGAAGGGCGAGGACGGCCGCGCGGCGCTGATCAAGGGCGATCAGAAGCTTACCGACAAGGAATGGGTCGCGCCGTTTGAGGAACTGGCCAAGTGGAAGCCTTATCTCGGCGATGGGTTCGAAGCGCAGACCTACCCGGACAGCCAGAACCTGTTCACGCTTGGCCGCGCCGCCATCTACCCGGCTGGCTCGTGGGAAATCGGCCTGTTCAACACCCAGGCCCAGTTCAAGATGGGCGCCTTCCCGCCGCCGGTCGAGAAGGCCGGCGACACCTGCTACATCTCCGACCATACCGATATCGGCATGGGCTTGAACGCGGCTTCGAAAAACGCCGATGCGGCCAAGACCTTCCTGTCCTGGGTCGCCTCGCCGGACTTCGCCACCATCTACGCCAACGCGCTGCCGGGCTTCTTCAGCCTGAACTCCGCGCCGGTGAAGATGGAAGACCCGCTGGCGCAGGAATTCGTCTCCTGGCGCGGCAAGTGCAAATCGACGATCCGCTCGACCTACCAGATCCTGTCGCGCGGCACGCCGAACCTCGAGAACGAGACCTGGGTTGAATCGGCCAACGTCATCAACGGCACCGATACGCCGGAAGCCGCCGCCAAGAAGCTGCAGGCCGGTCTCGACAGCTGGTACAAGCCGGCCAAGTAAGAGCTCAGGCTGAGCGCTGCTTATCTCCCCCCTTGAGGGGGAGATGTCGCCAAAGGCGACAGAGGGGGTCGGTGGAGGCAGGCCGCGACTTGATCGTTGCTGGAAAGCACGGTCAAATGTCGATGGCGCGCTGCCTTGACCGACCCCACCCGCCTCGCTTCGCGAGGCACCCTCCCCTCGAGGGGAGGGAGGCGCCGCGCCTTTGGCGGCATTTGCCAACCTGATCGGCGGGGACCGAACTCATGGCCGCAGAAACACGACCGAAAAGACCATTCCGCTGGCACATCGGCATCTTCCTGGCGCCGGCGGTGCTCGTCTACACGGCGATCATGATCCTGCCGCTCGCCGGCACGCTGCAGCTGTCGCTGTTCCGCAACATCGAGCAGCACCAGGTCTTCGTCGGGCTGGAAAACTTCCGCATGCTGTTCGGCGACCCCAACTGGTCGGTGGGTTTCTGGAACGCGCTCAGGAACAACACCTGGTTCTTCATCATCCACATGGTCGTGCAGAACCCGATCGGCGTCATGCTGGCCGCGTTGCTGTCCAGCCCGAGACTGAGATTCGCGGCCTTCTACCGCACGGCGATCTTCGTGCCCACGATCCTGTCCTTCGTTATCGTCGGCTTCGCCTGGAAGCTGATCCTGTCGCCGCTGTGGGGCGTGGCACCGCATCTGATGGACCTTGTCGGCCTGAAAAGCCTGTTCACGCCGTGGTTGGGCAAGGAGCAATATGCGCTGACCGCGCTCAGCCTGATCTCGGTGTGGCAGTTCGTCGGCATCCCGATGATGCTGATCTACGCAGCCCTGCTGTCGATCCCCGAAGAGGTGATCGAGGCCGCCGAATGCGACGGCATCACCGGCCTGTCGCAATTCTGGAAGATCAAGCTGCCGCTGATCCTGCCGGCGATCGGCATCATTTCGATCCTCACCTTCGTCGGCAATTTCAACGCCTTCGATCTGATCTACACCGCGCAAGGGGCGCTCGCCGGGCCGAACTACTCGACCGACATTCTCGGCACCTTCCTCTATCGCGCCTTCTTCGGTTTCCAGCTGCAGGTGGGCGACCCCAATATGGGCGCGGCGATCGCCACGATGATGTTCCTGATCATCCTCGGCGGCGTCTGCGTCTACCTCTTCCTCGTGCAGACGCGCCTGCGTCGCTATCAGTTCTGAGGGGGGTAGAATGTCGAGCTTGAACACCCCCCTCTGGCCTGCCGGCCATCTCCCCCGCAAGGGGGGAGATCGGATGTCATTTCGGCCTTCGCCAATCTCCAGCGTTGCAAGATGTGCGGCAACGCTAAAACTGCCAATCTCCCCCCTTGCGGGGGAGATGTCCGGCAGGACAGAGGGGGGTGCTTGGGCGCCGACCCTACCAGCCGCAGCTCGTCAGGAGACCTCCCAATGAGCACCGCGACCCATTCCGTGCCCCGCACCATCGGCGCCCACGCGATCCTACTGACCTACACGGGGATCGCGCTGTTTCCGGTGATCCTCGTCATCATGAACTCGTTCAAGTCGCGCGCCGGCATCTTCGGTGCGCCGCTGACGCCGCCGACGCCAAAGACGTTCGACCTGATCGGCTACACGACGGTGATCGGCCAGGGCGATTTCATCCATTATTTCCAGAACAGCCTCGTCGTCACCGTCGCCTCGCTGTTCTTCGTGCTTTTGTTCGGCGCCATGGCGGCGTTCGCACTGTCGGAATACCGCTTTCGCGGCAATTCGCTGATGGGCCTCTATCTGGCGCTCGGCATCATGATCCCGATCCGGCTCGGCACCGTCGCCATCCTGCAATTGATGGTGGCGAGCGGGCTGGTCAACACGTTGACGGCACTGATCCTGGTCTACACCGCGCAAGGCCTGCCGCTGGCCGTCTTCATCCTGTCTGAATTCATGAAGCAGGTCTCCGACGATCTGAAGAATGCCGGCCGTATCGACGGCCTCTCCGAATACACCATCTTTTTCCGCCTGGTGCTGCCGCTGGTGCGGCCATCGATGGCGACGGTCGCCGTCTTCACCATGATCCCGATCTGGAACGATCTGTGGTTCCCGCTGATCCTGGCGCCGTCGGAAGAGACCAAGACGGTGACACTCGGCGCGCAGCTGTTCCTCGGCCAGTTCGTCACCAACTGGAACGCCATCCTGGCCGCACTGTCGCTGGCCATCATGCCGGTGCTGATCCTCTACGTCATCTTCTCGCGGCAGCTTATCCGCGGCATCACGTCTGGAGCCGTCAAGTGAGTTCTGAAACACCCCTGCGCGTTGTCGTTGCCGGCCTCGGCAATATGGGCCGTAGCCATGCTCTGGCCTATCACACCAATCCGGGCTTCGAGATCGCCGCGCTGGTCAACCGCTCGGACGTGCCGTTGCCGGAAGGGCTTTCCGGCTATGGCATCAGGCGCTCCTTCGACGAAGCGCTGCGCGACGAAAAGCCCGATATCGCCTGCATCGCCACCTATTCCGACAGCCATGCCGACTATGCGGTGAAGGCGTTCGAGGCCGGCTGCCATGTCTTCGTCGAAAAGCCGCTGGCAACGACCGTGGCCGACGCCAAACGCGTCGTCGCGGCGGCCACGGCCAACGGCAAGAAGCTGGTGATCGGCTACATCCTGCGCCATCATCCGTCCTGGATCAGGCTGATCGCCGAGGCGCGCAAGCTCGGCGGCCCCTATGTCTTCCGCATGAACCTTAACCAGCAATCCTCAGGGCCTACCTGGGAGACGCACAAGCAGTTGATGCGGACGACCTCGCCGATCGTCGACTGCGGCGTTCACTATCTCGACGTCATGCTGCAGATCACCGATGCCAGGCCGGTCGAGGTGCGCGGCATGGGCGTGCGGCTGACCGAGGAGGTCGCGCCCTCCATGTACAATTACGGCCACCTGCAGGTGCTGTTCGATGACGGGTCGGTCGGCTGGTACGAGGCCGGTTGGGGGCCGATGATTTCGGAGACGGCTTTCTTCGTGAAGGACGTCATCTCTCCCAATGGCTGCGTGTCGATCGTGATGAAGGAAGGCGTGAAGTCGGATGACATCGACACCCACACCAAGACCTCGACCATCCGCCTGCACAGTGCCGCGACCGGAGCGGATGGCAAATTCGCCGGGCCGGACGAAATGCTGTCGATGGAAGGCGAGCCCGGCCACCAGGACCTCTGCGACCTCGAACAGGCCTTCGTGCTGAAAGCGATCCGCGAGGATCTGGATCTGACCAAACACATGGACGACGCGGTCAAGTCGCTCGCCGTCTGCCTCGCCGCCGACGAGAGCGTGCGCAGTGGCGCAGCCATCAAACTCTAGAACAGGGACGAAGCCGTGGGCTCGCTGAACATCGAGAACGTGAAGAAGGCCTTCGGGCCGGTCGAGGTGCTGAAGGGCATCAACCTCGAAGTGAATGACGGCGAATTCGTCGTCTTCGTCGGCCCGTCCGGCTGCGGCAAGTCGACCTTGCTCCGGGTTATTGCCGGGCTGGAGGATTCGACCTCGGGCCGGGTGGTCATCGACGGTCAGGATGTCTCGGCCACGCCGCCGGCCAAGCGCGGCATCGCCATGGTGTTCCAGACCTATGCGCTCTACCCGCATCTGACGGTGAAGAACAATATGGGCCTCGGGCTGAAGCAGGCCGGCACGCCGGCGGCCGAGATCGATCGCCGCATCGGCATCGCCTCGTCGATGCTGTCTCTGGAACCCTACCTCGAGAGACGGCCGGCCGAACTCTCCGGCGGCCAGCGCCAGCGCGTCGCCATCGGCCGCGCCGTGGTGCGCGAGCCGAAGCTGTTCCTGTTCGACGAACCGTTGTCGAACCTCGACGCTGCGCTGCGCGTCAACACGCGGCTGGAGATCGCGCAACTGCATCGCCGGCTGAAAGCGACGATGATCTACGTCACCCACGACCAGGTCGAGGCGATGACGCTGGCCGACAAGATCGTCGTGCTCAATGCCGGCAGGATCGAGCAGATCGGCGGTCCGATGGAGCTCTACAATTCGCCGGCAAATGAGTTCGTCGCCGGCTTCATCGGCTCACCGAAGATGAATTTCGTCGACGGCGCCCGTCTCGGCGAAACCGCCAAGACCATCGGCGTGCGGCCGGAACATCTGACCGTCGATCCGAAATCCGGCGCCTGGAAGGGTACGGTCGTGCATGCCGAGCATCTCGGCGCCGACACCAATCTCTATCTCGACTGCGAGAAGGCCGGGTTGATCACAGTGCGCATTTTCGGGGTATACGATGCAGAACCGGGCGCCACGCTCTATGCGACGCCGGACCCGGCGAAGACCTATCGATTTGGGGCGGATGGGAAGGTGCTGAAGTAGTATCGCAGCATAGGCTGGCGCTGCCCCTCATCCGCCTGCCGGCACCTTCTCCCCGTATAGTGACGGGGAGAAGGGAGATAGCTCAAGCGCTGGCGATTGGCGAAAGCATCAACGGCAGCGTCCTTCTCCCCGTTCAACGGGGAGAAGATGGCGGCAGCCAGATGAGGGGCGGCGCGAGCCTCCGAAATATCGCTCCTACACGTCAGCCTTGAACGTCTGCTTCTGCTGACCCAAGCCTTCAATGCCGAGTTCCACCACATCACCAGCCTTCAAGAACACCGGCGGCTTCATGCCGAGGCCAACGCCGGGCGGCGTGCCGGTGGAGATGATGTCGCCGGGGTGCAGCGACATGAACTGGCTGAGGTAGGACACCAGATACTTGACGCCGTAGACCATGGTCCTGGTCGAGCCGTTCTGCATCGTCTTGCCGTTGACCGTCAGCCACATCTTGAGGTTCTGCGGGTCGGCCACTTCATCCTTGGTCACCAGCCACGGGCCGGTGGGTCCGAAGGTGTCGCAGGACTTGCCCTTGGTCCACTGGCCCTGCCGCTCGGCCTGGAAGGCCCGCTCCGACACGTCATGGGCAACGCTGTAGCCGGCGACATAGTCCAGCGCGTCGGCTTCGCTGACATATTTCGCCGTCCTGCCGATGACCACGGCCAACTCGACCTCCCAGTCGGTCTTGTCAGAGCCGCGCGGGATCAGCACGTCGTCATCCGGCCCGACAATGGCCGAGCTTGCCTTCATGAAGATGATCGGTTCCGGCGGCACGGTGGCGCCGGTTTCGGCGGCATGGTCGGAATAGTTGAGGCCGATGCAGATGAACTTGCCGGTGCCGGCGACGCAGGCGCCGAGGCGCGGGCTGCCGGGAACGGCCGGCAGCGACTTCGGATCGAGCTTGGCCAGATCAGCCAGCGCCGCCGGATCGAGCGCCTTGCCGCCGATATCGCTGACGTGAGCGGACAGATCGCGGATGGTGCCATCGGCATCGAGCAGACCTGGGCGCTCGCTTCCCACCTCGCCATAGCGCAGCAGTTTCATGCATCTTCTCCTGATTGCGGCCAACGGCCGTTTACAATTTCGCTCCGTCGCCGCGACGACGTGGTTCTGGGCGGGCGGAACCTAGCCAGTGGATGGTGGCCGGGCAAGCGTGGATGCCACGCCTGATGTCGGGCGAACCATCATTTTCAGACCTTTGGAACAAGGTACCGATCTTCTCGAGCGGGGCGCTCTAGATCGACCAGCCGCCGTCGATATTGTAGGCCTGCCCGGACGTATAGGTGGCGCCGGCCAGATAGACGGCGAGATCGGCGATTTCCTCCGGCGTGCCGAGCCGGCCCATCGGCTGGCGGGCGATGAAGGCGGCGCGGGCGGCCTCATAGTCGCCTTGCGCGTGCATGCGGTCCTGCAGCGACGGGCTCTCGACCGTGCCGGGGCAAATGGCGTTGCAGCGTATGCCCTTGCCGACATAATCGGCGGCGATCGCCTTGGTCAGGCCGATGACGGCGGCCTTGGTGACGCCATAGGCGAAGCGGTTGGGCACGCCTTTGCCGGCGCCGGCGACCGAGGACATGTTGATGATCGATCCGTCGCCGCGCTCCAGCATGCCGGGCAGCACGGCCCGCACGGTGCGGATCATGGCGCGGACATTGAGGTTGAAGGCGAAGTCGAGATCGGCGTCCTTCATTTCGAGGATCGAGCCGGAATGGACGAACCCGGCGCAGTTGAACAGCACGTCGACGGCACCGATCTCGGCGAAGGCGGCGTTGACGGCCTCGTCGTTGAGCACATCGAGCTTGCGGGTCTTGATGCTGGATGTCTTGGCGAGCTCAGCCAGCAGCACCTCGTTGATGTCGGTGGCATGGACGACGGCACCTGCCTTGGCGAAGGCCAGCGCACTCGCCTTGCCGATGCCTTGCGCCGCTGCCGTGACGACAACGACCTTGCCTGCCAGATCCGCCATGCTGTTCTCCTCGTCCGCTTGGGTCATCCGCATTTACCGGCGGCTGGCCAAGACGTCATGTGCCGGTCACGCGCCATCGGGTGGCCCGCGCCATCGCCGGTTCACTGATAAAGATGTTTTTTCTCGTTAAAGAACATCTGTCCGAGCGTCAAGCCCGAACACGATCACCATCGCGATAGCCACGGGGGCTCAATCGCCGTAGGGCACCCACACATTCTTCACCTCGACGGCCCGGCGCAGGAAGGCGTCGCCGGCAGCCTCGTCGGACGCCCAGTCGAGGCCGCGGCCATTGCCGCTCCAGACGCGCTTGAGGTTGCCGATCGACTCGGCTTCCGCCTTGGCGCAGGTGTCGGCGTCGGCGAAGACCCACAGTCCGTCGACATCGTCGTGCTTGGCCAGCACGCCGGCAAGTTCGGCCGTGCGGCCAGTGACGATGTTGATGGCGCCGGCCGGAACGTCGGAATATTCGATGACCTGATAGAGATCGGTCGCCAGCAGCGGATAGCGCTCGGACGGCACTGCCACCACCGTGTTGCCCATCGCCAGCGCCGGTGCGACCAGCGAGATCAGACCCAGCAGCGGCGAGGTGTCAGGCGCGACGATGCCGACCACGCCGACCGGCTCATGCAGTGCCAACGTGACAGCGCGCGCTGGCGGCTGGTGCACGCGGCCCTCGAACTTGTCGGCAAGACCGGCATAGAGGAACAGGCGTTCGATCGACTGCTCGACCTCGTCGCGCGCCGCCTTGGCGGAGACGCCCGTGAGTTGCACGAGACGCGCCGAGAACTCGCCGGCGCGGCCGGAAAGGTTCTCGGCCAGATAATAGAGCACCTGGCACCTGTTATAGGCGGTCGCCTCCGGCCATGCCTTGCAGGCGCGGGCGGCGGAGACGGCATCGCGGATGTCCTTGCGGCTGCCGAGACCGACCTCGCCGGCAAGCTTGCCCTTGGCGGTGGCGACCGCCAGCGAGTAATTGCCGTCCGGGCGAACCTGCTTGCCGCCGATGAACAGCTTTGCCGTGCGGTCGATCGCGTCGCCGTCGGATTGCTCGACCGGTTGCGCCGAGATCGTCGCCGGCTTGATGACCGGGCCGAGCGGCAGTTTCGCCGCGAGATATTCGAACATGCCCTCGCGTCCGCCCTCGCGTCCGAAGCCGCTTTCGCGATAGCCGCCGAAGCCACAGGCGGCGTCGAACATGTTGGTGCCGTTGACCCAGACGACGCCTGCCTTCAGCTGCGGCGCGACATGCAAAGCGAGGTTGACGTTTTCGCTCCACACCGAAGCCGCCAGCCCATAGCGCGTGTTGTTGGCAAGCTCGATCGCTTCCTCGGTGTTGCGGAAGGTCATGGTCGCCAGCACCGGGCCGAACACCTCCTCCTGCGCCAGGATGTTAGCCGGCGAAACACCTGTGGCGAGCGTCGGCAGATGATAGTAGCCGGTGGACGGCAGCGCCGCATCCGGCTGCCAGCAGACGGCGCCCTGTCTGGCGCCCTCGGCAACCAGACCCTTGACCCGGTCGAGCTGTGTCAAGTCGACCAGCGGGCCGATGTCGGTGTTCTTGTCGAGCGGGCTGCCGACGCGCAGCCGGCTCATCCGCGCCTTGACCTTGGCGATCAAGGCATCGGCAATGCCTTCCTGCACCAAGAGCCGCGATCCGGCGCAGCAGACCTGGCCCTGGTTGAACCAGATGCCGTCGACCAAGCCTTCGACCGCGCTGTCGAGATCGGCGTCCTCGAAGACGATGAAGGCCGACTTGCCGCCGAGCTCCAGCGACAGTTTTTTCCCGGTCCCCGCCGTGGCTTTCCTGATGACCTTGCCAACCTCGGAAGAGCCGGTGAAGGCGATCTTCTGGATGCCGGGGTGGTTGACGATGGCCGCGCCGGCCTCAGGCCCGCCCTGGACGATGTTGACGACGCCTTTCGGTACGCCGGCGCGCTCACAGATTTCGGCGAACAGGATTGATGTCAGCGGCGTGAACTCGGCCGGCTTCAGCACCACCGTGCAGCCGGCGGCGAGTGCGGGCGCGATCTTCCAGGCCAGCATCAGCAGCGGAAAATTCCACGGGATGATCTGGCCGACGACGCCGACACCCTTGTGGCCGGGGAAATCCCTGTCCAGCGCCTGTGCCCAGCCGGCATGGTGGATGAAATGACGGATCGCCAGCGGCACGTCGATGTCGCGGCTTTCGCGGATCGGCTTGCCATTGTCGATTGTCTCAAGCACCGCGAACAGGCGCTGATGGCGCTGCATGGCGCGGCCGATGGCATAGAGCACTTTGGCGCGTTGGTAGCCTGAAAATGCCGACCATTTCGGCAGCGCCTTGGCGGCCGCCGCAACCGCCGCGTCGATGTCGGCGGCAGTGGCGTCCGCGACCTTGGCCAGCAGCGTGCCGGAAGACGGTTCGCTGGTGTCGAAAGTCTTGCCGCCGGACGCGGCTTTCCACTCGCCGCCGATGAACAGCGCCTTGCCGAAATCGCGCGCGGCAAGCCATGCATCGGCCTCGTTGCGAGCTTCCGGCGCCGGGCCGTAATCCATGGCGTGATAGCGGTCGAGAATGTTCATGGATCGCTCCAGATAATTGTCTTGGAAGGCGTTCTTTCGCGCGAAAGAACTCCACGTTCAAAGCTTTAGCCCGATCCCTATGCCATTGCGTGGCGATGATTGGCCGAATAGTGACCGGTCAGATGGTGCTCGAGCTGGCGCTCGATGTCGGTCAGCAGGCTCGATGCGCCGAAGCGGAACAGCTCGGGCTCCAGCCACGGCCGTCCGAGTTCTTCCTTCATCAGCACCAGCCAGTCGAGCGAGGCCTTGGCAGTGGAAATGCCGCCGGCCGGCTTGAAGCCGATGAGGTAGCCGGTTTCCTCGAAATAGGCCCTGATGGCGCGCACCATGGCGAGGCCGACGGGCAGCGTCGCGTTGACGCTCTCCTTACCGGTCGAGGTCTTGATGAAATCGGCACCCGCCATCATCGCCACCATCGAAGCCAGCATGACATTGCGCAGCGTGGCGAGGTCGCCGGTGCCGAGGATGACCTTCAGATGCGCGTCACCGCAGGCGGCGCGCATCGAGACGATCTCATTGTAGAGCTCCCGCCACTTGGCCCCGAACACCAGCCCGCGCGGAATGACGACGTCGATCTCGTCGGCGCCGTCGCGGACCGATGCCTCGATCTCCTGCAGGCGGGTCGACAGCGGTGCGAGGCCATGCGGAAAGGCGGTGGAGACGGCGGCGACATGGATGCCGGTGCCGCGCACGGCATCGACGGCGGTGGAGACGAAGGGGTGATAGACGCAGACGGCCGCCGGGCGGATCGGATCACCAGCAATGCCGAGACCCTCGACGATGTCGCGGCGGAACGGGTTGATCGCCTTGGCGCAGAGCCGGCGCACGCGCTCCTCGGTGTCGTTGGAATTCAGCGTCGTCAGATCCATGCAGGCGACGGCGCGCAGCAGCCAGGCCGCCTGGTTGTCGGCCTTGATCGAGCGCCGTTTGGTCAGGCTGGCGACGCGCCGCTCCAGCGCCGAGCGATTGACGCCGCGCACCGATTCCATGAAGCCGAGGTCGAGCTTCATGCCGGGATTGCGCGCGATGCGATGGTCCAGCGGAACGGCTGTGTTGGCGGCGGCACGCGCGGGCAGCGGCGTCACCTTGGTGCCGAGATCGGCTTCGCGGATTGTGCTGCTCATCTCCTGCCCTTTCATTCAGCGACGTGTGCTTATGTCTTGGTGCGTATCGTTTTCCCAAAACCGCTCGACACTTTTGGGCGACACGCACGAAGATAGCCCGTGAAGTCGCACTTCACGAGTCCTTCAGGCGGTCATAACCGAAAAAGGCGGCGAAAGCAGCCAATTTTTGACCACGTGGTCAAAACGCAGAATTGAAATGCTGAGTGCTGCTCAGCCGACGAAGGCGCGCTCGACCACGAAAGTCGCCGGATGGCTCAGCGAGCCTTCGACGAAGCCGAGGCTTTCGGCCAGCTCCTTGACGTCCTTCAGCATATGCATCGAGCCGCAGATCATGATGCGGTCGGTTTCCGGATTGAGCTTGTCGATGCCGAGATCGGTATAGAACTTGCCGGAGCCGATCAGCGCGGTGATGCGGCCCATGCGCTCCGATTCTTCGCGGGTCGTCGAGTTGTAGAGCGTGACGCGGCCGCCGGTCAGTTCGCCGATCAGCGGGTCGCTTTCCAGCGCCGCGACCAGTTCCTGGCCGTAGGTCAGTTCCGCATTGTCACGGCAGGTGTGGGTCAGGATGACCTGCTCGAACTTCTCGTAGGTGTCGGGGTCGCGCAGCAGGCTGGCGAAGGGCGCGATGCCGGTGCCGGTCGAGATCATGAACAGCCGCTTGGCCGGGGTCAGCGCGTCGACCACCAAAGTGCCGGTCGATTTCTGCCGCATGATGATCGTATCACCGACCTGGATCTTCTGCAGTTCCGAGGTCAGCGGGCCGTCCGGCACTTTGATCGAGAAGAATTCCAGCTCTTCGTCCCAGGCCGGGCTTGCCACCGAATAGGCGCGGTACACCGGCTTCTCGGCATTGGGCAGGCCGATCATGACGAACTCGCCGGAGCGGAAGCGCAGCGACCGCGGACGGGTGATGCGGAACGAGAACAGCCGGTCGGTGTAGTGCTTCACCGAGACGACGGTTTCGGCGTAGACGTTGGCCGGAATCGGGAATTGCAGCGGGCGGGCGCCGACGGTGTTGAGAGCGGATGTGGTGTTCATCAAATCCAACCTTCTGGCCCAACTGTGGATGCGGGCGCCAAACCTTCACCTGCGCGCCCGAACCATTCAGGTCCCGGCGTGCTGTTCGCACACTCCAAAGCGGCAAGCTCTTGTGTCCCGAATTTATTAGTATACAAACGATATTTGCGTCAAGATGCTCCCTTAAAACAGCTTTCCAAACTGACGCATATCCGTAGTCCGCGCATTTCGGGTTTCGACGATGGAAGAGAATTTTTCGGCGCAAGCACATGATTCCCTGGGAAATGTCGTTGCCGGTATCGATGTCGGCGGTACCTTCACCGACCTGCTCCTGATCGACGGACGCGACGGCGGCAGGGTGCATATCGCCAAGACCCCGACCACGGTCGACAACCAGGCGTTCGGCGTCGTTTCGGCACTCGGCGCCACCGGATTTCCGATCGACGGCATCGACCTGATCGTGCATGGCACGACAACCACCACCAATGCGGTGCTCGAACGCCGGCTGGCGAAAACCGGCATGATCACCACGCGCGGCTTTCGCGACGTGATCGAGCTTGGCCGACGGACACGGCCGCAGGCCTATGGCATGACCGGCAGCTTCGTGCCGATCATTACGCGCAATCTGCGGCTCGAAGTGTCGGAGCGCGTCGAGGCGTCGGGGGTGATCCGCACGCCGCTCGACGAGGCGGAAATGCGCGAGGCGGTGAAGACGCTGATCGCGGCCGGCTGCGAATCCCTCGTCATCCATTTCCTGCATTCCTACGCCAACCCGGCGCATGAGCGGCGCGCCGCCGAAATCGCCGCCGAATTCTGGCCGAACGGCTACATCACGGCGGGTCACGCGCTGCTGTCGGAAGCGCGCGAATTCGAGCGCGGCGTCACCGCCTCGGTCAACGCCTCGGTGCAGCCGATCCTCGAGCGTTATGTCGAGCGGCTGCGCAAGGAATTGGCTGCAAAGGGCTATGCCCGCGATTTCCTGATCATGAACGGCAATGGCGGCATGATCTCGGCCCGCTTCGTCACACGTGAATCGGCCAAGACGGTGATGTCCGGTCCGGCCTCGGGCGTCATCGCCGCCGCCTATACCGGAAAGCGCGCCGGCTTCGAAAACCTCGTCACCTACGACATGGGCGGCACCTCCACCGACGTGGCGCTGATCCGCAACGCCGAGCCGGCTGTCTCGAACGAGATCGAGATCGAATATGCGATGCCTATCCACGTGCCGATGGTGGCGGTGCACACGGTCGGCGCCGGCGGCGGCTCGATCGCCCGTGTCGATGCGGCCGGCCTGATCCAGATCGGTCCGGAAAGTGCCGGCGCCAATCCTGGCCCGATCTGCTACGGGCGCGGCGGTCTCGAGCCGACCATCACCGACGCCAATCTTGTGCTCGGCCGGCTGGCGCCCAAGAAGCTGCTGGCGGTCGAAAATCCCGTCACGTCAGAGCGCGTCACCAGCATATTCAAGGACAAGATCGGCAAGGCGACCGGCCTGTCCGGCGTCGAGGCAGCGGGTGCGGTGCTGCGGCTGGGCAACATGAAGATGGCCGGCGCCATCCGCATGGTCTCGGTGTCGCGCGGCCACGATCCGCGCGATTTCGCGCTGTTCGCCTTTGGCGGTGCCGGCCCGCTGCACGCCACCGCCCTAGCCCGCGAGCTCGGCCTGCCCCGGGTATTGGTGCCGGCGCGGCCCGGCATCACCAACGCGCTTGGCTGCGTCGTCGCCGATCTGCGCCACGACTTCGTCAACACCATCAACCAGCCAGTGTCGGTGCTCGACGAAACCGAGCTTCACGCTGTATTGGAACGGCACCGAAACGAAGGCGAGGAGCTGATCGGCAAGGAAGCGGTGAAGCCGGAGACGATCCGCGTCACGCACTCCGCCGATATGCAGTTCGTCGGCCAGACCCACATCATCAACGTGCCATTGCCGTCGTCGTCAGTGACGCGGGCGGCGCTGCAGCAGCTTTTCGAAAAGGCTTATTTCGCCCGCTTCAAGGTCGAATTGCCGGAAATCCGCGCCAATCTCGTCAACCTCAACACCTCGGTCACGGGCGTGCGTCCGGCGATCGATCTGTCGCGGCTGATCGATCCGGCCGGGCGCGCAACAACGCTCGACGAGGCGCGACGAGAAATCCGGCCGGTCTGGTACGCTGGGCGCTGGCACGACACACCGGTCTATAGCAGGGAAAAGCTGCCGCTCGACGCGGTCATCGAAGGGCCGGCGATCCTCGAACAGATGGACGCCACCACCGTGCTCGAACCCGGCGACCGCGCACGCTGCGACGCCGACGGCAACATCATCATCGACATTGGCGAGGCCTGATATGGCAAAGCTCGACGCCATCACGCTTTCGGTCCTTCAGGCGGCGCTGCAGCAGGTCTGCGACGAGATGGACCTGACGTTCTCGCGCGCCGCCTTCTCGCCTGTCATCGCCGAAGCCAACGACCGTTCCGACGGCATCTATTCGGCCGTCGACGGTTCGCTAATCGCGCAAGGCAGCCAGGGCCTGCCGGTGTTCGTCGGCGTCATGCAGTATTCGACCAGGACGGTGATCGAGATGATCGCCGATGGCCGCTGCTTGGCTCCGGAGCCGGGCGACATCTACATCGTCAACGATCCCTATCTCGGCGGCACGCATCTGATGGACGTGCGCTTCGCCATGCCGGTCTATCGCGACGGCAAGATCTTCTGCTGGCTGTCCAACACTGGCCACTGGCCCGACATTGGCGGCTCGGTGCCGGGCGGGTTTTCAGCCTCGGCAACGGCGGTCGAGCAGGAAGGCCTGAGGTTGCCGCCGGTGAAGCTGTTCAAGAAGGGCGTGCTCGATCCAGAGATCTACGCCATCATCTGTTCCAACATCCGCGTCGCCGACCAGCGCATCGGCGACATCAGGGCCCAGGCTGCGGCCCTGCTGATCGGTCAGGACAGGCTCAACGGAATCCTGGATCGTTACGGTGACGAAACTGTTGTCGAGGCGATCGCCGAATTGCGCCGCCGCGCCGCCGAGCAGATGCGCGCCAACATATCAGCCATCCCCGACGGCACCTACAGTTCCAAGGCGTTCGTCGATTCCGACGGGGTGGTCAACGAGCCGCTGACCATCGCGCTCGCCGTCGAGAAACAGGGCGACACGCTGACCTTCGATTTCGCCGGCTCGTCAAAGCCGTGCGCCGGACCGATGAACAGCGTGCTGGCGACGACCCTGTCCTCGGTCTATCTGGCCATGCGCCACATTTTCCCCGACGTGCCGATCAGCGCCGGCGCTTTCGAGCCGCTGATCGTCAAGCGACCGGAAGGCACCTTCCTTGACGCCAAATATCCGCGCCCGGTCTCCGGCTGTGCGGCCGAAGTCTCGCAGCGCATCGCCGAGGCGGTGTTCGCGGCGATGGTGCAGGCGTTGCCGGAGAAGGTGACGGCCGCCCCCGCCGGCTCCAGCGGCAATTTCGCGCTCGGCGGCAATGATCCCGCGCGCGGCCGCGACTACGTCATGTACCAGATCTCCGGCGGCGGCTATGGCGGCAATTCAAGCCATGACGGCCTGACCAATGGCTGCTCGACCATCGGCATTTCCAAATCGCCGCCGGTCGAGATCATGGAACAGGCTTTTCCTGTGCTCTACCGCCACTATGCCTTGCGCGAAGGCTCCGGTGGCGCCGGCAAACATCGCGGCGGCTTCGGCCTCGCCTATGAGGTCGAGATCCTGCGCGGCGATGCCCGCGCCTCCTTCGTCATGGATCACGGCCGTTTCGGCCCGCAAGGCGCGCTCGGCGGCAAGGATGGTGCGGTCAACACGGTGACGGTCTTCCGCGGCGGTGAGGAACATGTGCCGGCGCATCTCTCCAAGGAGCAGGACATCGCGCTTAAGGCGGGAGATCGGGTCAGGGTCGGCACGCCGGGCGGCGGCGGCTATGGCGATCCGCTTGAGCGGAATGCCGATCTGGTGCTGCGCGATGTGGCGCTGGGGTACTACACGCCAGCGGAAGCCAGCGAAAAATTCGGCGTGGTCCTCTCGGGCGAGCTCGCGATTGACCGGAAAGCGACGGACAAGCAGCGCGCCGGCTGACGCACCGCCATTGCAACGGCTTGGTCCGTTCGCCGCGCCGCGATCGCCTGGCGCATGTCGTTTCCGTCTCCTTCGTACAAGGTCCGCGACAGGGGCCTCGACGAGCAATGGGTAGGACTGATCCTCGACGGCGACAAACCGGCCGCGACCGATGCGAGGGTTCTGGCTCATGGCGAGGATGCCGGTGCGGTCACCTATAGCGACCACGGTTATTCTCTCGGCAAGGTGCCACCGCGCATCTGCGGCTGCCGTTCACCGCTGTTGGTACGCAGCTCAGCGTCGACATCGACGGCAAGCCCACACGCGCGGTGGTGGCGCCGATACCGTTCTTCGATCCGGAGGGCGTTAGGTTGCGAGGCTAACTCGGCTAGTCCCAAAGCGTCATAGTGGCCAACCCTAGGCGCTGCCCCTCACCTGCCTGCCGGCATCCTCTCCCCGTATAGTGACGGGGAGAGGGGCGCTGTCGTTGACGATTTCGCCAGTTACCAGCGTTACAGGAAGAATGTCGGCGTTACGGCCAGCCCCTCTCTCCCCGTTCTACGGGGAGAGATGTCCGGCAGGACAGTGAGGGGCGGCGCCAACGGTAGAAGGCCTCGGCCGAACCGAATGTTCAGCCGCTGACCATTATCTCCGGTCCAGCCTCGCCACCAGACGGTCCCCTACCCACTGGATGCCGCAGACCAGGATGATCAGCACGATCACCACGGCGATCATCACCGAGGTCTCAAAGCGCTGGTAGCCGTAGCGGATGGCGAGGTCGCCGAGGCCGCCGGCGCCGATGGCGCCGGCCATGGCGGAGGCGCCGATCAGCGTCACCAGCGTGACCGTGAAGCCGGCGACGATGCCGGGCAGGGCTTCGGGCACCAGCACCTCGCGAATGATCGTCCAGCGGTTGCCGCCCATGGCCCGCGCCGCCTCGATCAAGCCGTGGTCGACCTCGCGCAGCGACACTTCGGCGATGCGCGCATAGTAGGGCGTGGCGGCGATCGACAGCGGCACGATCGCCGCCCAGGTGCCGATCGAGGTGCCGACGATCAGCCGCGTCACCGGGATCAGCGCCACCAGAAGGATGATGAAGGGCACCGAGCGGAAGCCGTTGATGACGGCGCCAAGCGCCCGGTTCACCCACAGGCTCTCGGCAATGCCGCCACGTTCGGTGGCAATCAACGCCAGGCCGAGCGGCAGGCCGAAGACCAGCGAGATGAGGCCGGACGCGGCCGTCATCAGCACCGTTTCCCAGATCGAACGCAGCAGAAGCTCAAACAGGATTGGCGACATGGCCAAGCACCTCCACCCGCGCCTGGCGGGCCTTCAGGAATGTGATGATTTCGGCGAGATGGTTTGCATCGCTGCCCGGAACAGAAAGGAACAGCGTCCCGACGGGCCGCTGCTGGATATGGTCGATGCCGCCATGGACAAGGCGGAATGCGCCTGGAATAGCAGTGGCGAGGTCGGACAGCAGCGGGCCGCTTGCCGCCTCGCCGGCCACGTCCACGCGCAGGATCGTCTCCGCGCCGGCCGCCGGCAGCAGCCGGGCCGCCAGTTCGGCCGGCAGCTGCGGCCGGGTGGCGCCGAGCAGGCTTTTTGTGATGTCGGAGCGCGGGTCGGCGAACACCGACCACACCGGCCCTTGCTCGACGATGCGCCCGGCATCGATCACCGCCACCCGGTCGGCGATCGAGCGGATCACTTCCATCTCATGGGTGATCAGCAGGATGGTCAGGCCAAGCCGCCGGTTGATGTCCTTGAGCAGCGCGAGAATGGAGCGCGTCGTCTCCGGGTCGAGCGCCGAGGTCGCTTCGTCCGACAGCAACAGCGCCGGGCGCGCGGCAAGCGCCCTGGCGATGCCGACGCGCTGCTTCTGGCCGCCCGACAGCGATGCCGGATAGGCTTTTGCCTTCTCCGACAGACCGACGAGATCGAGCAGCTCGGCCGCGCGTGCCAACCGCTCGGCCCTCGGGCGGCCTTCGATCTTGAGCGGCAGCGCCACATTGTCCTCGACGGTCTTGGCCGACAAAAGGTTGAAATGCTGGAAGATCATGCCGATGCGCCGGCGCAGCGGCTGCAGGTCGCGCTCGCCGAGCCGACTGATCTCGCGGCCCTCGATGAACACCTCGCCGGAGTCAGGCCGCTCCAGCCCGTTCAGGCAGCGGATCAGCGTCGACTTGCCGGCGCCGCTACGGCCGATGATGCCGAGGATCTCGCCCTTGCGCACGGTCAGCGAAATGCCGTCGAGCGCCGCGGTCGCGCCGAAGCGGCGCTTCAGGTCGACAAGGCGCACGACATCTTGCTGTGTTGCGCTGGCCTGCTCCGTGGTCTCGGCGGTCAAGGTAAAGTGCTGGTTCATGGGCGGATCCTGAAAATACGAGTGCGGCCCGCGCGTGGCGCGGACCGCCTTGCAGTCAAAGCTGACGCTTTAGCGCCTGTATGTCCTCAATAGGCGCTGAGGCCGGTGCCCTTGTAGACCTTGTCGAACTCGGCTTTCACCGCCTCGTTCTGGTACGAAGCCACCAGCGTCTTCACCCAGGCCTCGTTCTCGTTGCCGGTCTTCACCGCGATGAAGTTGCGGTACGGATTGTCGGCAATGGGCTCCTGCGCGATGCGGTTTTCCGGCGTCAGCCCGCTTTTCAGCGCCCAGTCGGTGTTGACCACGGCGGCATCGAGATCCTCCACCGAGCGGCCGACGATACCGGCGTCGAGTTCCTTGATCACCACCTTCTTGGCATTCTCGGCGATGTCGGCGGTGGTGGCCAAGATGCCGGTCCCGTCCTTCAGCTTGATCACGCCTTCATTCTGCAAGACGCGCAGTGCCCGGCCTTCATTGGACGGGTCGTTCGGCACGCCGATGACCGCGCCCTCGGGCAGCTCGGCGACCTTTGTGTACTTCTTCGAGTAGAGGCCGATCGGCCAGACGCCGGTGTAGCCGACCCGGACGATGTGATAGCCTTGCGTCTTGATCTGGTTGTCGAGATAGGGCTGGTGCTGGAAGGCGTTGGCGTCGATTTCGCCACGCTCCAGCGCCTCGTTGGGCTGGGTGTAGTCGTTGAACACCACGGTCTCGATGGCGAGGCCCTTTTCGGCCGCCTGGGCGACGACGACCCGCCAGACATCCTCGTCCTCGCCGCTGATGATGCCGACCTTGATCGCCTTCTTGTCTTCGGCGAACGACACGCTGGGCGCCATCAGGCTGCCGACCGCGACGGCCGATGCGAACAGCAGAGCAAGGCCGCTGCGCCGGTTGACGGTTGACCAAAGGGAAGATGGCAAAGTGTTCTTGAAGTCGGACATGATTGATCTCTGCGGTTGTGAAGTCATGGCAGCCAGGCGGATTGCCTAGCCTTGGTCACATCCTCAGAAATTCTATCGATTATATCAAAGAACGTGTTTCGCCGTTCTCGTCAAAGCCGGGAATATTCTCTCAAAAATTTGAAGAGCGTGAGCAAAAGACGCCGCCTGACAGGCCGCAGTGGGTCGCGGTGCGATCCTGTACCCTCGAGAGGAGATCAGATTCGGAGATGGCTCAGCGCCCATATCGACCTTGTCATCGAGATTGGCCGAATACTCGATCGAGAAGTGAGGCACGGCGCGTCGTTCCCAGGGTTATTGCTTTGTTGTAGTTAACGCGTTAATTACATGCGGCATCCACGAAGTCAAGTCTTGCATCGGGCTTGGCGCAACGATACGGGATGGCAGGAACGGGCCTTGGCTGAGGGAAGGTCTGTTTTCGATCGCAAGCCAGTGTGGGGAGACTGTTTTTCTTGCTGCCTGAAAACACCCGTCGTTCCCTGCCGATGGCGCTCCTTCACGCCCGCGAAGCGGTGATGGCGCGGTTTCGCCCGATGCTCGCGGCGCATGACGTGACCGAACAGCAATGGCGCGTGCTGCGTGTGTTGAGCGAAGCCGGCCCGGTCGAGGCGACGGAGCTTGCCGATCGCGCCTCGGTGCTGCCGCCCAGCCTGACGCGCATCATCAAGGCGCTCGAGGGGCGGAAATTCATCACCCGCAACAAGGCGGAAGGCGACGGCCGCCGCGTCGTGCTGACAATCGCCCCGGCCGGCTCCGCTTTGATCGACGCCCTGTCGCCCGAGCGGCGCGTCATCTATGACGATATCGAACAGCGTTTTGGCCACGACAAGCTTGAGCAACTGCTCGATCTCCTGGAAAGCCTGATCGACGGCGAGGGCTGAGACAGTTCAGCACCTCCGCGCGGAAGTTTTGACTGGTCGCCTGCGTTACAGGCCGCATGCCTTGAAGATTGGCGGAAACATCAATCGCTTCGTCATCCTATGGCGGAGCAAGGAGCGAAGCGACGCGGCGCAGACCGTAGGATGACGAAGTTGGGGGGAGGCTTCGGCCAACTTCGAATGTTCGTGTAGCGCTACCAGCGAAAACTCACCCGCCAAAGCTGCCAAGCCGCGTCGGCTGTGTATAGTTGCGATCGACATAGAGCATGTGGTCACGCGTCAGCACGTTGACGCAGAAGCGCCGGTTGGACAGGAACACCCTTGTCGGCACGGAAATCTTCCGATCGCATCTTGGATCCTCCCTTAACGCGTTAACTATGGCGTTGGTTGCCAGAAATGCCCGCGCAAACGTTCATCTTGGCCAGGTCGCGGCGCACAAACATCCGCAGATGGGCCAGATCACCTATTGGACCGGCGGCTCCGGCACCTACCGCATTGAAGACCGGTCCTGGGACTTTTCCGCGCCCGCCGTCAGCTTCGTTGCCGAGTACGATCGTGCATGGCTTCTCGATCGGGCCGGGCGCCGACGTCATCGTCGTGTCGGTCGCCGACGATGCGCTCGCCGCCCGTGGCCACTTTTTCGTGAAGCCGCACGGGTTGATCCAAGCGCCTGTTTGCCTAGGTAAAAGGAGCGGCGGGCGCCACGCAAATCCCACAATCGGTATGACATTTTCCTGTATTCGAAAGCTTGCCCTTCCTGTTCTGTTCGTCGGCATGCAATCCTCCTGTGTCATTCCCGACGATACGTCGCGCGTCGCCAAGGTTGACCCCACGGTGGCGGCGGCTCGCAAGGAGATGGTCGGCCTCAGCGAAGCCGACGTCCGGATGTGCGCGGGGTTTCCGACCGCCACCGCTGACGCTGGCCGATCGGGCCAGATCTGGACCTATAAGCGCGTCGTTCAGCGCGGCAATCTCAGCATTGTCGTCCCAACCCTGGCGGTAGGCGCGATCCCGGTGGTCGGCGGCTCCGTCAATGTCGCTCCAGGCGGCTATTGCGACACGCAAATTCGCATGGTCGACGGCCGCGTTGCCGAAGTTGCCTACGCCGGCGACAACAATCTGCCGAACAGCCGCGACGCGCTTTGTGTCAGCACGGTGGACGCCTGCTTGGCCTATGCCCGCCAACACAGTCAGAGGCCGGCGGCCAGATAGCTGGCGGCAACGAGACAGCGATGGCAGCCAGTGGGTGTCGCACGCGGATATCGTTGGGGCTTGACTGACCGCCCCTACCGAATAGGTTAGCCATCGGAAAAATACCGGCTCTGATCGCCGGGCGGCAAATATGCCTCGTATGCCTCGCCCTCCGGCGCTGGCTGCGGGGCATTGTCATTTCTAGGGGATCTGTTTGAAACGGCGCATCGAGATCGGCATCCTCTATTCCCGCTCGGGGAGCTACCAGCTCGTGTCCGATGCGTGCCGCATGGGCGCCATGCGCGCGATCGCCGACATCAACGCCGACCGGAGCTCAGGCATCGAGCTGGTGCCGGTCGAGCGCGATCCGCAAAGCAATGCCGACCGCTACGCGACGCTCTGCGAGGACATCTTCAAGACCAGCAGCGCGCGCCATGTCGTCGGCTGCGTCACCTCCTGGAGCCGCAAGGAGACGATCCCGGTCTTGGAGAAGGCGGGCGGCATGCTCTGGTACGCCTGCCCCTACGAGGGCTTCGAGGCCAACGAGCATGTCGTCTACATGCACGCCTGCCCCAACCAGCATCTGGTGCCGTTGATGGCGCATGTCGTGCCGCGCTTCGGCGCCAACGGCTTCCTGCTCGGCTCGAACTATATCTGGGGCTGGGAGATGAACCGCGTCGCGCGCGACCTGATCGCCGATGCCGGCGGCAAGGTCCTGGGCGAGCGCTATCTGCGCATCGGCGAGACCGACGTGTCGCGCCTGATCGCGGAGATCCGCGCCACGCGGCCGAACTTCGTCCTCAACAATTTGATCGGAACCTCGTCCTACGCCTTCCTGGCGGCCTATCGCGACCTCGCGGCTGAGGATCCAGCCTTCAGCCCGGAAGCCTGCCCGGTCATCTCCTGCAACCTCACCGAGGGCGAGCTGCCGGCGATCGGTGTATCAGGCAAAGGGCATTTGTCGGTTGGGCCGTATTTCGCGCCACGCCCGGCCGCATTCGCCTCGTCCTTCGAGGCCGCGGCCTATGCCTCCGTGCAAGTGATGGCCGACGTGCTCTCCAGCGATCCCGAGGCCGGCCCGGCGGAATTCTCCAAAGCCTTCGCCGAACGGCGCTTCTCCACCCGGCTAGGGCCGATCGCCATCGACGCCCACTCCCAGCACGCCACGCTGCCCGTGATCATCGGGCGCATCGCGGACGGCTTCTTCGAGGTCGTCAGCCGTGAGGACGAGGTCGCGCCGGACCCTTATCTGTCGCGCTACGACCCCGCCAAAACGTTCGGCCGTCCGCGCCTGAGGGTGGTGTCGTGACGAGGACGCCGCGCATCCCCAATCTCGGTGGCGCCAGGGCCTTCATCCTGCATCGCCCGCATCCGACGGTGCAGGCCATCACCCGGCAATTGTCGGCGATCGGCCTGATCACGCTGGACTGCTGGCCCGAACTGCCGCCCGAGGCATTGGCGGCCGATTTCGTCTTCTTCGACGCCGATCTCGGCTTTGACGAGCAATTTCCGTGGAAGCCGGGCGAAGCGCCGATGCCGCTGGTGGCGCTGATCGGTTCCGAGGCGCCGGGCCGCATCGAATGGGCGCTGTCGCACAAGGCCGATGCGCAACTGCTGAAGCCCGTCGGCAATGCCGGCGTTTATAGCGCGCTGCTGATCGCGAGGCAGAGTTTCGAGGCGCGAAAACACCTGGCCAGCGAGATCGCTTCGCTTCGCCAGCGTGTCGCCGAGCGCCAGACCATCGTGCGCGCGGTGGCTGCACTGTCGAAAGGCACCGATGACGAGCGCGCCTATGCGCGGCTGCGCTCGTTGGCGATGAGCTGGCAGATCAGCGTCGAGGACGCCGCGCGCCGGATCGTGGCGATGACAAGCGAGGAAGCAACGGGGGAAGAGGGCGGCGATGACCAGTCCCATCGCGCCTGATCTCCCGGCGGCCGGGCGCATGCCGGTCAAGCCGCGCGCCGGCGTCTGGCGCCGTCTGGTCAAACGCCGTCTGGCCATGCTCGGCCTGGTGATCGTCGCCATCGTCGTCGCCGGCGCCGTGCTGGCGCCGTGGCTGACCGGCTACGACCCAAACGAGCAGATGTTCGACGGCCTGACCATCGAGGGCTCGCCCTTGCCGCCGGATGCAAAATTCTGGCTTGGCACCGATCTGCTCGGCCGCGACCTCCTGACCCGCATCCTCTACGGCGCCCGCACCTCGCTGATCATCGGCATAGTCGCCAACGGCGTGGCGCTGTTCATCGGCACGCTGGTCGGCGTCACCGCGGGCTATTTCCGCGGCTGGATAGGCGGCGCGCTGATGCGCTTCACCGATCTGATGATGGCATTCCCGGCGCTGCTGCTCGCCATCTGCCTGGCGGCGGTATTCCAGCCCAGCCTGTGGATCGTCGCCATGGTCATCGCCCTGGTCAACTGGGTGCAGACCGCGCGCGTCATCTATACCGAAACCTCATCGCTCGCCGAGCGCGAGTTCATCGACGCCGAACGCACCATTGGGGCGAGCGCGCCGCGCATCCTGTTTCGCCACATCCTGCCGCATCTCCTGCCGACCATCATCGTCTGGGGCACGCTCGGCATTTCGACCACCGTGCTGCTCGAAGCGACGCTCTCCTTCCTCGGCATCGGCGTGCAGCCGCCTACCGCGTCCTGGGGCAACATCATCTTCGAGAACCAGACCTATTTCCAGGCGGCACCCTGGCTGGTGTTCTTCCCAGGTGCCGCGATCCTGGCGCTGGCGCTGGCCTTCAACCTGATTGGCGATGCGCTGCGCGACATCCTCGATCCGACGCAAAGAGGCCGGGCATGATCGCCTATCTCGGCCGCCGCCTCGTCCAGTCGCTGCTCATCCTGCTCGGCGTCTCGCTGATCACCTTCGCGCTGCTCTACCTCTTGCCCGCCGACCCGGTGCGACAGATCGCCGGCCGCAGCGCCACGCCGCAGACGGTCGAGAACATCCGCCAGCAGCTCGGCCTCGACCAGCCCTTCGTCGTCCAGTATTGGCGCTATCTGGTCAGGCTGCTCAGCGGCGATCTCGGCCGCTCCTACATCCAGCGCTCCGAGGTCACCGAGCTGATCGTCTCGCGGCTGCCGGCCAGCTTGCTGCTGATGGTAGGCGCCATCCTGTGCGAGCTGTTGCTTGGCCTCAGCATGGGCCTGATCGCCGCCGTCAAGCGCGGCACCGCCACCGACCAGACGCTGATGGTCGCCTCCTTCGTCGGCGTCTCGGCACCGCAATTCGTCGTCGGCCTGCTGCTGCTCTACGTCTTTGCCGTGCGGCTCAGCTGGTTTCCGATCGGCGGCTACGGCACCTGGCGTCATCTGGTGCTGCCGTCGCTGACCATGGGCATCCTCGGCGCCGGCTGGTACGCGCGCATGATGCGCTCGTCGATGATCGACGTGCTGCGCCAGGACTATGTCCGCACCGCGCGCGCCAAGGGCCTGGCGCGCCGCGCCATCCTCTTCCGCCATGCGCTGCCCAACGCCATCCTGCCGGTCATCGCCATGATCGGCATCGACATCGGCATCTTCATGGGCGGCATCGTCATCGTCGAAAGCGTATTCGGCTGGCCCGGCATCGGCCAACTGGCGTGGCAGGCCATCCAGCGGGTCGACATTCCGATCATCATGGGCGTCACGCTGGTGTCGGCCTTCGCCATCGTGCTCGGCAATCTGCTTGCCGACATCATCGCGCCGTTCATCGACCCCCGCATCAAGCTCAGATGACAACCGGACCTGAGCGAAAACAATACGACATGACTGAAACCAAACAGAGAAAGGGAACATAAAAATGAAAAAGTTTCTCGCATCCACGGTAGCGGCATCGGCGCTGGCGCTGATGCTCGGCATGACAAGCGCCCGCGCCGAGGAGACCGTCGATCCGAACGCCAAGCAGGGCGGCGCCATCACCCTCACCTACAAGGACGACGTCGCCACGCTCGATCCGGCGATCGGCTATGACTGGCAGAACTGGTCGATGATCAAGAGCCTGTTCGACGGGCTGATGGACTACGAGCCGGGCACCACCAACCTGAAGCCGGACCTCGCCGAAAGCTACGAGATCGCGCCCGACGGCAAGACCTTCACCTTCAAGCTGCGCCATGGTGTGAAATTCCACAATGGCCGCGAGATGACCGTCGACGACGTGAAATATTCGCTCGACCGCGTCACCAGTCCGAAGACCCAGAGCCCCGGCGCCGGCTTCTTCGGCTCGATCAAGGGCTATGACGATGTCGCCGCTGGCAAGGCCGAGAGCCTTTCCGGCGTCACCGTCGTCGATCCCTACACGGTCAAGTTCGAGCTGACCCGTCCCGATGCCACCTTCCTGCATGTCATGGCCATCAACTTCTCACATGTCGTGCCGAAGGAAGAGGTCGAGAAATACGGCGCCGATTTCGGCAAGCATCCGGTCGGCACCGGTGCCTTCAAGCTCGCCGAATGGACGCTCGGCCAGCGCATCGTCTTTGAGCGCAATGCGGACTACTGGCACAAGGGGCTGCCGCATCTGGACAAGATCACCTTCGAGATCGGCCAGGAGCCGATCGTGGCGCTGCTGCGCCTGCAGAAGGGTGAGATCGACGTCCCCGGCGACGGCATTCCGCCAGCCAAGTTCCAGGAGGTGATGGCCGATCCCGAGCAGAAGGCGCGCGTCGTCGAAGGCGGTCAGCTGCACACCGGCTACGTCACCATGAACACCACCATGGCGCCGTTCGACAATGTGAAGGTGCGCCAGGCGGTCAACATGGCGATCAACAAGGCGCGCATCATCCAGATCATCAACGGTCGCGCGGTGCCGGCCAACCAGCCGCTTCCCCCGTCGATGCCCGGCTACGACAAGGAGTACAAGGGCTACCCCTACGACGTCGCCAAGGCCAAGGCGCTGCTTGCCGAAGCCGGCCATCCCGATGGGTTCGACACGCAGCTGTTCGCCATGAACACCGATCCCAACCCGCGCATCGCGCAGGCGATCCAGCAGGACCTGGCGGCGATCGGCATCAAGGCCAGCATCCAGTCGCTCGCCCAGGCCAACGTCATTGCCGCCGGCGGCGACAAGGCCGGCGCGCCGATGATCTGGTCCGGCGGCATGGCCTGGATCGCCGACTTCCCCGACCCGTCGAACTTCTACGGCCCGATCCTCGGCTGCGCTGGTGCGGTGCCGGGCGGCTGGAACTGGTCGTGGTATTGCAACAAGGATCTCGACGCCAAGGCGGCCGAGGCCGACTCGGTGGTCGATCCGGCCAAGGCCGGCGAGCGCGACAAGATGTGGAGCGCCATCTACGACAAGGTGATGGAGGACGCGCCCTGGGCGCCGGTCTTCAACGAGCAGCGCTTCACCATGAAATCGGCGCGCATGGGCGGCGCCGACAACCTCTATGTCGACCCGGTCCATATTCCGATCAACTACGACAATGTGTACGTAAAAGATGTGCAGTAGCTGCGACTACACCATCCACGGGCGCCATCATCATTTCGGCTGGGACAATTCGTTTGCCCCGGCCGAGCGGGTGGCGCCCGGCTCGACCATCGAGTTCCAGTGCCTCGATGCCGGCGGCGGCCAGCTGAGGCCCGACAGCACCGTTGCCGACGTCGCCAAGCTCGATTTCGCCATGGTCAATCCGGTGACCGGTCCGATCTTCGTCGAGGGTGCCGAACCGGGTGACGCGCTGAAGGTGACGATCGAGCTGTTCAAACCGTCCGGCTTCGGCTGGACGGCCAACATTCCGGGTTTCGGCCTGCTCGCCGACGAGTTCAAGGAGCCGGCGCTGAACATCTGGAAATATGACGCCGGTTCACTCGAGCCGGCGCTGTTCGGTAAAAACGCCCGCGTGCCGTTGAAACCGTTCGCCGGCACCATCGGCAACGCACCTGCCGAGATGGGCCACCACTCGGTGGTGCCGCCACGCCGCGTCGGCGGCAATCTCGACATCCGCGATCTCGCCGCCGGCACCACGCTCTATCTGCCGGTGGAAGTGGCGGGCGCGCTGTTTTCGGTCGGCGACACCCATGCCGCGCAAGGCGACGGCGAGGTCTGCGGCACGGCGATCGAAAGCCCGATGGATGTCGTGCTCAAGCTCGACCTGGTCAAGGATGCCAGGCTGAAGACGCCGCGCTT
The DNA here is from genome assembly GCF_040317535.1 of Mesorhizobium sp. M1409. Classification (NCBI taxonomy): domain Bacteria; kingdom Pseudomonadati; phylum Pseudomonadota; class Alphaproteobacteria; order Hyphomicrobiales; family Phyllobacteriaceae; genus Mesorhizobium; species Mesorhizobium sp. M1409. Next base: position 7,259 of record NZ_JAMYKV010000025.1, on the reverse strand, counting down.
CACCACATCCGGCCCGGTGACGCGCCATCTCGACGCCAAGGGCTATGAGGTGACAACCGGCATCGGTCCTGACCTGATGGCCGGCGCCAGGGAAGCGGTTGCCCAGATGATCGATTTGCTTTCCGCTCGCTACAAACTCGACCCGGTCGAGGCCTATATGCTGGCCTCGGTCTGCGGCGATCTCCGCATCAGCGAGATCGTCGACATGCCGAACTGGGTGGTGTCGTTCTACTTCCCGCGCTGCGTGTTTGAATGAGAGGTCGGCGCCAAGGCACCCCCCTCTGCCCTGCCGGGCATCTCCCCCGCAAGGGGGGAGATCGGATGTCACGACGGGCTTCGCCACTTTTCAACAGTGACGAATGGACGCCGCGGCAAAACCGCCAATCTCCCCCCTTGCGGGGGAGATGTCCGGCAGGACAGAGGGGGGTGTGCCGGAGTAAATTCCTCTCGGGGTCACACGCGCAATGACCTCAACCCCCAAACCCATCCTCGACATCGCCAACCTCTCCGTCAGCGTGCGCGGCGAGGACGGCGAGCGCGAGGTCGTCTCCAACCTGTCGCTGACGCTGGCGCGCGGCGAAACGCTCTGCATTGCCGGCGAATCCGGCTCCGGCAAATCGATGACCGCGCTGGCGATCATGCAATTGCTGCCGCAGCCTGCCGCCCGGATTTCCTCCGGCACCATCCGGCTCGGTGAGACCGAGCTCACAGCGCTCGACGAGCATCGGATGCGGCGCATTCGCGGTGACCGCATCGCCATGATCTTCCAGGAGCCGATGACCTCGCTTAACCCGGTGCTGTCGATCGGCCGGCAGCTGACCGAATCCATCGAAGCGCACACCAGCCTGTCGCCAACCGAGGCCCGCCGGCGCGCCATCGAGGCGCTGAAGGCGGTGCGGATTTCCGAAGCCGAAAGCCGGCTAAAGCAATTTCCGCACGAACTCTCCGGCGGCATGCGCCAGCGCGTGATGATCGCCATGGCGCTGGCGCTCGAACCCGACGTGCTGATCGCCGACGAGCCGACGACGGCGCTCGACGTCACCGTGCAGGGCGAGGTGCTGGAACTGCTGCGCGACCTGCAGCGTCAGCATGGCACCAGCGTCATCCTCATCACCCACGACATGGGCGTCGTCGCCGAAATGGCCGACCGCGTCATCATCATGCGGCATGGCCGCATGGTCGAAGAGGGAAAAACATCAGACATCTTCGCCCGGCCGCGGGCCGACTACACGCGCGAGCTGCTTGCCGCCGTGCCGCGCATCGGCGGTGGCGTCGGCCGCCAGAAATCCAGGGATGCCGAGACGGTGACGCCGGCCAATGTCGCTGATGTCAACGATCTGCATGTCCGCTTCGATCTGCGTGGCGGCATCTTCGGCCGAGTCACCCGCCGCGTCCACGCCGTCGAAGGCGTCAGCTTTTCGATCGCGCCCAACGAGACGCTGGCGCTGGTCGGCGAGTCCGGCTGCGGCAAGTCGACCACCGCCAAGGCGCTGGCCGGATTGGTGCCTTACAGCGGCGACATCGTCATCGGTGACCGCAACCTGTCGGGCCTCGGGCGCGACGAGCGCAAGGCGGTGCGCCGTGACGTGCAGATGATCTTCCAGGACCCGTACGCCTCGCTCGATCCGCGCATGCGCGTCGGCGACCTCGTCGCCGAGCCGTTGCTGATCCATGGCATCGCGTCGAAGGAAGAGCGCAGCCAGCGTGTCGCGGGGCTGTTCGAGCGCGTCGGCCTGTCGGCCGACCAGATGGAGCTTTATCCGCATGAATTTTCCGGCGGTCAGCGCCAGCGCGTTTGTATCGCGCGCGCTCTTGCGCTGCGGCCGAAGCTGATCATCGCCGATGAAAGCGTCTCGGCGCTCGACGTCTCGGTCCAGGCGCGCGTGCTCGATCTGTTGAAGGAATTGCAGCGCGATTTCGGCGTCGCCTATCTCTTCATCTCGCACGACATGGCGGTGGTCGAGAACATTTCCGACCGCGTCGCCATCATGTATCTCGGCCAGATCGTGGAAATGGGCACGCGCGACCAGGTCTTTTCCAACCCGCGCCACCCCTATACAAGACGGCTGATCGAAGCCGTGCCGGTGCCCGACCCGGGCAAGCGAAGAAGCCGCTTCGCCCGCCTCGACAAGGAGATCCCGAGCGCCACCCGCAAGATCGGCGAGGCGCCGCTGAAGCTGGCGCTAATGGATGTCGGCAACGGCCATCTGGTCGCCGCGGAGGGCTGAGCACGTCGTAGCGGCGCCGGAATTCCAGCAGCTCGGGACGACCGCCGCGACGCCCGGGCGGTTCACATGTTGGTGTTTCATCTCGGGCTCATGGCCGGCATTATGCCGCCAAAGCGGCATCGCCTCGAATATGAAATTCGCCATTGCCCCTTGCCGTCCATCCCCATTTTCCTCATGTTCAGTTGTGCTTTGCAGATGATCGATCGTAGGGGGCGGCCGGATTCATCGTAATGGGAGGAAGTAGACCATGAAGGCATGTTATCTCGTTTCTGCCGCCCTTCTCGCCGCGGCCGCGATCCCCGCCTCGGCCGCCGAGATTTCCGACGGCAAGGTCAAGATCGGTATCCTCAATGACCAGTCGGGCGTCTATGCCGATTTCGGCGGCAAGTGGTCGGTCGAGGCGGCCAGGATGGCGGTCGAGGATTTCGGCGGCAAGGTGCAGGGAGCGTCGGTCGAAATCATCAGCGCCGACCACCAGAACAAGCCTGACATCGCCTCCAACGTCGCGCGGCAGTGGTACGACACCGAACAGGTCGATGCCATCATGGAACTGACGACCTCTTCGGTGGCGCTCGCGGTCCAGGGGATTTCCAAGGAAAAGAAGAAGATCGATATCGTCACCGGTGCGGCGACCACCGAGCTGACCGGCAAGCAGTGCTCGCCCTACGGCTTCCACTGGGCCTATGACACCCACTCGCAGGCGGTGGGAACCGGCGGCTCTCTCGTGCAGCAGGGCGGCGACAGCTGGTTCTTAGTCACCGTCGACTATGCATTCGGCTATTCGCTCAAGGAGCAGACCGCCAAGTTCGTCGAGAGCCATGGCGGCAAGGTGTTGGGCGAAGTGCGTTATCCCCTGGGGGCGACCGATTATTCGTCCTTCCTGCTGCAGGCGCAATCGTCGGGCGCCAAGGTCATCGGTCTGGCCAATGCCGGCCTCGACACCTCCAACTCCATCAAGCAGGCGGCCGAATTCGGCATCGTCCAGGGCGGCCAGCGTCTTGCAGCACTTCTCTTCACGCTGGCCGAGGTGCATGGGCTTGGCCTTCAGGCGGCGCAGGGCGTCGTGCTGACCGAGGGTTTCTACTGGGATCGCGATGACAAGAGCCGCGAATTCGCGCAGCGCTTTTTCAAGCGCACCAACCGCATGCCGAACATGATCCAGGCCGCCACCTACTCGGCGGTGACGCAATACCTGAAGGCGATCGACAAGGCCGGCACCGACGAGACCGAAGCCGTCGCCAAGCAATTGCATTCGATGCCGGTGAACGACGTTTTTACGGCCAACGGCAAGGTGCAGGCGGACGGCAACATGATCCACGACATGTATCTCTATCAGGTCAAGTCGCCAGCCGAGAGCACCAAGGAGTGGGACTACTACAAATACCTCGCCACCATCCCTGGCAACGAGGCATTCCTGAGCGAGAAGGAAAGCGGCTGTCCGACGGCCAGCCAGTGATCGGCGCGGCCATGGCGCCGCCTGACTTGAACGCGAACGAGCCGCTTGTGGTGCTTTCCGCCCGCGGTTTGCGGCGTGACTTTGCCGGCTTCGTCGCCGTCAAGAACGTCGATCTCGATGTCCGCCATGGCAACATCCATGCGCTGATCGGACCCAACGGCGCCGGCAAGACGACCGTCTTCAATCTGCTCACCAAGTTCCTGGCGCCGACCAGCGGCAGGATCGAGCTGCTCGGCCACGATATCACCCGAACCTCGCCGGCCAGGGTCGCGCGGATGGGTCTGGTGCGCTCGTTCCAGATATCGGCGATTTTTCCGCACCTCAGCGTGCTCGACAATGTGCGCGTCGCGCTGCAGCGGCCGGGCGGGCTCAGCGTTCAATTCTGGCGCTCGCTCGCGGCACTCGATCGGCTGACGCCGCGCGCCGTGGAACTGCTGCGGTCGGTCGGTCTCGACGACGCCAGGAACAGGCTCGCCGGCGATCTCTCCTATGGCAGGAAACGCGTGCTGGAGATCGCCACGACACTGGCGCTCGATCCGAAAGTGCTGCTGCTGGACGAGCCGATGGCCGGCATGGGGCATGAGGACGTGGCCACGGTTTCCGACCTCATCCGCTCGGTGGCCAAGGATCGCGCCGTGCTGATGGTCGAGCACAATTTGACTGTCGTGGCCGACCTTTGCGACTGGATAACGGTCATGCAGCGCGGCGAGGTCCTTGCCGCTGGCGACTACGCCACCGTCAGCCGCGACGAACGCGTGAAGGTCGCCTATATGGGCACCGCCGATGACTAGTGCCGCGCCTCTCCTTGCGGTCAGCGGCCTCAACGCCTGGTATGGCGAGGGCCATGCGCTGCACGGCGTCGATCTGGAGGTGTTTGCCGGCGAGACGGTCACGCTGCTCGGCCGCAACGGCGTCGGCAAGACGACGACGCTGCGCTCCATCATGGGGCTGATCCGCAAGCGCACCGGCCAGATCGCTTTCGGCGGCAAGGATCTGATGCGGCTGCCGCTGCACCGCACCGCTCATCAAGGCATCGGCTTCGTGCCGGAGGAACGCGGCATCTTCGCGACGCTGACCGTCGACGAGAATCTGGTGCTGCCGCCGGTCGTCGCCGAAGGCGGCATGAGCGTCGAGGAAATATTCGAACTCTTCCCCAATCTGAAGGAGCGGCGCAACAGTCCCGGCACGAGGCTGTCGGGCGGCGAACAGCAGATGCTGGCGATCGCGCGCATGTTGCGAACCGGCGTGAAAATGCTGCTTCTCGACGAGCCGACGGAGGGTCTCGCTCCCGTCATCGTGCAGCGCATCGGCGAGTTGCTGGCGACGTTGAAAGAGCGCGGCATGACGATCCTGCTGGTCGAGCAGAATTTCCGCTTCGCCAGCCGTGTCGCCGACCGTTTCTATCTGATGGAGCACGGCAAGGTCGTGGCGGGGTTTCCGGTCGGCGAACTGCCGGACCGCATGACGCAGCTCCACGAAGTCCTGGGTGTATGATGGCGCCATGACGATGATCTTCGGAATCCCCGTTCAGGCCTTCCTCGGCCAGTTGCTGGTCGGGCTGATCAACGGCTCGTTCTACGCCATGCTGAGCCTGGGTCTGGCCGTCATATTCGGCCTGCTGCGCGTCATCAATTTCGCCCATGGCGCCCAGTATATGCTCGGCGCCTTCGTCGGTTATCTGCTTCTCACCTATCTCGGCATCGGCTATTGGCCCGCCTTGATCCTTGCGCCGCTGATCGTCGGCGTCTTCGGCATCGTTGTCGAGCGCCTGGCGCTGTCGAAGCTGTACGATCTCGATCCGCTCTACGGCCTGCTCTTCACCTTCGGCCTCGCGCTCGTGCTCGAGGGCATATTCCGCTACTACTACGGCGTCTCGGGAAACGCCTACGCCGTGCCGCCGCTGCTTTCCGGCGGCACCAATCTCGGCTTCATGTTCCTGCCCAACTATCGCGGCTGGGTGGTGGTCGCCTCGCTGATCGTCTGCTTCGGGACCTGGGCGCTGATCGAGAAGACCAGGTTGGGTTCCTACCTGCGCGCGGCGACCGAGAATCCCCGCCTCGTCCAGGCTTTCGGCGTCAACGTGCCGTTGCTGCTGACCTTGACCTACGGCCTCGGCTCAGCCCTTGCCGGGCTTGCCGGTATTCTGGCGGCACCCGTCTATCAGGTGAGCCCGCTGATGGGATCGGATCTCATCATCGTCGTCTTCGCGGTCGTCGTGGTCGGCGGCATGGGATCGATCCTCGGCGCGATCGTCACCGGCTACATGCTCGGCCTCGCCGAGGGCCTGACCAAGGTCTTCTACCCCGAGGCCTCCAACCTCGTGGTCTTCGTCATCATGGCCATCGTGCTTTTGGTCCGGCCTGCCGGCCTGTTCGGAAGGGACGCCTGACATGTCGGAAGGGACATCCGAGATGTCGGAAGCGACATCCGACATGGCCGAACTGACGCTTCGCGAGAAGCCCGTCAGGACCTCGGCACGGCTCGAATGGACGCTGGTCGGGCTCGGCATCCTGGCGCTGCTGGTGGCGCCTTTCCTGGTCTATCCGATCTTCCTGATGAAGATGCTGTGCTTCGCGCTGTTTGCCTGCGCGTTCAATCTCCTGCTCGGCTATACCGGGCTCCTGTCGTTCGGCCATGCCACCTTCTTTGGCGGCGCCGCCTACTTCACCGCGCATGCCGTCAAGGTCTGGGGCTGGCCGCCGGAAGCGGGCATCCTGCTCGGCATGGCGGGCGCGGCCGTGCTCGGCCTTGTCATGGGCTTCTTCGCCATTCGCCGGCAAGGCATCTACTTCGCCATGATCACCCTGGCGCTGTCGCAGATGTTCTTCTTCTTCTGCGTGCAGGTGCCCTTCACGCAAGGCGAGGACGGCATCCAAGGCGTGCCGCGCGGCATGCTGCTCGGCGTGCTCGACCTGAACGTGTCGCTGAACATGTATTATTTCGTGCTGGCGGTGTTCCTGATCGGCGTCTTCGCCATCTGGCGCATCGTCAATTCGCCGTTCGGCATGATCCTGCGCTCGATCCGCGAAAACGAGAACCGCGCCATTTCGCTGGGCTATTCCGTCGCCAACTACAAGCTAGGGGCCTTCGTCATGTCGGCCGCGCTGGCCGGGCTGGCCGGTTCGCTCAAGGCGATCGTCTTCCAGTTCGCCACGCTCACCGACGTCACCTGGCAGATGTCGGGCGAGGTGATCCTGATGACGCTTCTCGGCGGCATCGGCACGATGGTCGGCCCGATCATCGGCGCAAGCCTGGTCATCGGACTGGAAAACACGCTTGCCACCTCCGGTTTTCCGGTGACCATCGCCACCGGCCTGATCTTCATGGTGTGCGTGCTGATCTTCCGGCGCGGCATTGTCGGCGAATTTTATGCGCGGGTGATCAAGCGGGCGGCGAAGGAGTGATCGGCTCCGGATCGACTGCGCGTGATTGAGCGGACCTCGTCAGGGGCGCTTTGCCCGTTGTAGAAACGTCTTGATCGGGGGCCGGAGAACGAACCCGCTGCGCGGGAGGGGCGCCTGCGGTTGAGGTAGAGATCAAGAACCGGTCGTCGCGCTCGCGTTGAGCGTCGTTCG